>JAFRLP010000281.1 GCA_017431185.1 Victivallales bacterium
ACCTCTTCATATAATATGGTCTGGGAAAAAGGAAAAGCAAAGCGGCGCCAGTTTTTTGCGTCGTTTTTTGTGGCGTGGAAGGTGTTTTTTGGGGCATCGGCCTTGTTTCCGGCGGAAAACGAATTACAATATGGTTGCATGTTGCATAAGAAAAGCGCAAGAGGCAATTGCAAAACTACCGCCCAACCGCCATCACGCCGTGAAGGCGGTTGGGATGAGTTTTTTGCAATTGCCTTGTAAGTCAATGGAAGGAATCTTTTCGACATTTGCCTTTGTTTTAGGCTGCTGCGTGGGCAGTTTCATGAATGTGGTCACCTGGCGTCTGCCGCGTGGGGAGTCGCTGGTGTACCCGCCAAGCCATTGTCCGCGCTGCGGACACGCCATCCGTGCCTGGGAGAACATCCCCATCATCAGTTGGCTGTGCCTGCGCGCCCGATGCAGCGGCTGTGGCCTGCCCATCTCGGTGCGCTATCCGCTGGGAGAGGCGGCGGTCGGCATGCTTTACTTTCTGGTGTGGTATGCCGTGTATCATCGGATGCTGCCATGGGCGTTTTTGCCAGGGGCGTTTTTTCTGACGGGGGCGCTGCTGGCCGCCGCCTGGATTGACGCCTTCCACCGCTTCATTCCGGATCTGATTAACTATTCTGGTCTCGTGGTGGCGCTGGCTTTGGCCATTTTCCTGCCAACAGGACGCCTCGCCCTGCAGGAGCCGATTTCCCCGCACAGCGGTGCATTCATTCTTTCGGGCCTGCGCCATCTGCTGGCGAAGTTTGATATTCCCCTGGGGGGGTGGGCGGTGATAGACGCGGTTTTCGGAGCCGCTCTGGGCTATGCCATCCTGACCATCGCTGCCTGGAGCCTGCGACGGATTTTGGGGACCCGCAACGGGCGCTGCATCCCCGCCGTCGAGGCCCGACTCTCCGAACAAGGCCTGAAGGTCGCGACGCCCATTCACGGACTATGCGAGAACACCCTGGTCTCCTGGGAGGAGTTGCTGGACGATGAAAGCGACGTGCTTACTCTGCATGGACCGCTTCTTTCGGAAGGTGACAATGCAAAACCCGCCGTAGCCCATGTCCGCGCTGGTCTGAATGATGTATCCATGGACGGAGAGAGACGCACCTGGGCATGCGTGAAAAACGTGTCCATGCGGGTGGAGCGCTGGTCGTTGCCTGGTGACGCCATAGGAGCGGGCGACGCCAAATTCCTGGCAATGACAGGCGCTTTTCTGGGAGCGGACGCCGTGCTTTACACGTTGCTTTGGGCAGCAGTCCTGGGCACGGCGTCTGCGCTGTTTTCCCGTTGCCTGACCAAGCTCTTCTCCCAGCGTAAGTCCGCCTCAAGCGGCTGGCGTGAATGGAGTCTCCCCTTTGCGCCGTTCATGGCTCTGGCTGCTTTTCTGTGGATGACTTGCGGAAATCTGGTGTTCCGATTAGGGGCCTTTTGGAATGAAATGGGTCATGATTCCCCTTGGCAATGACGATTCTGGCAACAAAAAGACGTTTTTTTCGGAAATATAGGAAAAAATTGCAGACATGCGCTTGCAAAAGTAGATTTTCCGATTAACTTTTAGTTTGTGTGCCTTTGTCTCTCCAAGACAGGTGCGCGTTTTCTTGATTAAGACGGATAAAATCAACATAGGAACAACTCAAGGGAGTCCTTTCATGGGCAAACTCAGCAAAATCCTGGCGCCTCTGGCAGCCGTGCTGGCAATTGCAGTCGCTGTTTTGATTTTTATGGCCTACCAACTCTTCCTGAAATACGAGAGGCGCGCCAATGATCTGGCCAGTGGACTCACCAAAATAGCCAAAATAGTCGATAAGGACGGCGGCACCGACACCGCCTCCAAGGTGACTTTCACCGCCAAGGCCACAGAGACTTCCCCCGATTCAGGCACATTGTCCTGGACGGATTACAAACTGGACACCTCCAAACTCACGGGAGCCATCAACGCGCTTGACCAGGCCGCCAACAAACTCGTGGAACAGCGCAATGACTTGGCGAGCGGCGTCCTGGAGACCGCCAAATTCATCGGCTTGAGTCCTGACGTGATCTCTTTGGAAAGCCTGCAGCAGGTGGAGAATTATCCAGACCCCGTTGCCACGGCCGGCAAATACGCGAAGGCGTTTAAAGAGCGCAATGACGTGATGGTCAAATACGTCCGGGGATACGGCAAGACCCTCGGCGCCAAGAACACCGGCAAAGTGGAGGTGTTGCCGGACAGTGATGGCAAGGGCGGTTTTGCCAGCACCCAGCTGGAGGCTCCGCTGAAGGAAATCCAGACCCAGATTGACGAGGTTCTCAAGCGGAAAAAGCACTATGAACAGTCCATCGCCAGCATCAAGAAGATTCTCGACGAGCACGAGGACTGGAAGTCCAACCCAGCCTCTGTTACTGGCTCCAAATATATCGAGGTTTTGAAAGACCTGTCTTTTGACCTGGATGTGGTGAACGCCAAACTGAAGGAACTCAAAAAAGTCCGCAAGGATCTGGAGGAGGCCAATGCCACAATCCGGGAACGCGAGGACGAAATCGCCAAACTCAACGCCGAAATGAAGAAGATGAAGGCGGAGCATGAAGCCATTCTGAAGAAATACCATATCGATGCCGAAGATGATGAACTGGTCAAACCTGCCTTGACCTCCATTGAACAGGTGGATGTCAGCGTCAAGGGTTCCGTCCTGGTGGCGAATGACACTTGGAACTATGTCGTGGTCAGTTTGGGAAACCGTGCAGTGGTGGTGGGCACCAAGGTGATTATCTCCCGCAATGGAAAGTACCTGGCCAGCGGTGAAGTCGTCGAGGCCACGAAAAAACCCAACGATGACGCGATCACCTTGCCCGACGAGTGCAGTCTGGTCAATTTGAGCCGCCGCGTGGGAAGCGAAAACCTGGTGGGTGCGGATGTCTTTATCGGCAATCTGCTCCAGGAAGAAAAGTAACCCGGGACTTGATGAGATGAACAGTCGCCTTCTGCCTATCCTGCTTCTGGCCCTGATTTGCGGCTTGTTGACAAGTTGCGTGAGCGTTGGCGAATATGAGTCCAATGACCTTCCTTGGAGCAAACCCGCCGCCTGGGAGAATACAACCCTGGGTGTGCCGGTGAATTGACTCAAGGGGCTGTCAAAAAGGCCATGAGTACGCCACATTTGGTCATAGCCTGCGGCGGCACAGGAGGGCATTTCTACCCGACGGTGGCCATCGGCCAGGCGTTTCAGGAACTGGGCGGCAAAGTCACGCTCCTGGTGGCGGGCAAGCATTTCAGCGAGCAGATGACCTTCGCGGAACGGCAGGGCATCGACGCCCTGGCGGTGCCAGCCGTGCAAATGCCCACCAATGCGCCGGAGGCGCTGACCTTTCCGTTTCGCTTTGCGCAATGCTATTTTGTGGCGCGCCGGTGCATTCGTGAACTGAAGCCAGACCTGATGCTGGGCATGGGGTCGTATGCTTCGGTGGCCAGTTGCCTGGCCCGCCCGTCACGTGTTCCGCTGGTGCTGCACGAAGGAAACGCCTTTATGGGCAAAGCGAACCGCCTGCTGGCGGGAAGGCTGGCGGGCGTTCTGGCTGCCCGTGCCTGTGCGATTGGTCTCTCCCTCCCCTTGGAAAAGCCAGGGCAATGTCGCGGATTGCCGTCCAAACTGGTAGGCATGCCTTTGCGTTCCGCCCTGCTGGCGGCTGTTGCAAAACCAGCGGAGGCGTCTGCGGAGCATTCGGGTAAAGCCACCATTTTGATTTTTGGAGGCAGCCAGGGGGCGAGGGCAATCAATGGCCTGCTGGAGCAGACAGCGCCGTTGCTTCGTCCCATAGCCTCGCGTTTTCATTTGATACATCTGACGGGGACGGATGACAATGACGCACTGTCGTCCGCCTATCAGTCGGCGGGTGTCTCCGCAGAGGTTCGGCGAGCCGAACCTGCCATTGAAAAATGCTACCAGGCGGCGGATTTGGTAATCTGCCGCGGCGGGGCCTCAAGCCTATGCGAACTCGCCCTATTTGGCAAACCTGCGGTCATCATTCCCTTGCCCACGGCGGCGGACGACCACCAGAGCGCCAATGCCCGCTATGCGGTCTCCATCCATGGCGCCATTCACCTTCCGCAAACGCAGGCCACTCCGCAAAAGTTAATCTCCGTCCTTCAGCAATATCTGGAGAATCCTGCGGAGTTCCGGAAAATGGGAGAGAATCTGCACGCCATTGCCAAACCCGACGCGGCAAAGGAGATGGCCTCGTTCATTTTCCAGCAGGTGAAAAAATAGCGTCGGGGCGGACAGTCTCCCAGCCATTCCGTTCAGACCATTTCCCAACGACGACGAAGGCACCATTCCAGGCAGAACAGGCAGAGGAGGGAGGCCAGCCACGGCCATTGGTTCCATATCGGACGCTCAATCGTGGTCTGGAACTGGCGTGGCTCCAATTTCAAGTCGTCGAGGGCGTGAAAGCGTTCCTGCCAGGGCACGAGCCGTCCCCCCGATTCCCTGGCCAGACGCGCCAGAAACACGCGGTCAATGTGTACACCCGTCTTTTCATGTTCGGGACAATGTGCCAGCAGCAAGGCTGATGCCCTGCCCGTCCCATCCGCAGAAACCATTTCAATGCGGTAAGTTCCAGCCTCCTCTGGCACAAACTCGCAGCGGTGGCCGAATTGCAGGGCAAACAATCCGACCTCGGCTCCCAATCTCGCCTGCGTCATCGGGAAAGCGATTGACTTGCCGGACGGCGTAGTGACCTTGCAGGTGACACCGGTGCCGGCAGTGCCTCCAATCGCACCCAGAACAACCTGCTGTCCCAACTCCACCTCGGATTCCGCCACCACGACTTGCAGTTCCTCATGCGAGGAATCCTCCCCTTGCCTGGGCGCAAGCCAGTGGAGCAACTGGGTGACGAAACGCCCATAGAGTCCTTTGGCGGCTGGCCCGGCATCCCCACCCATTTGCCAGCGCCACAGACTGTCGCTCAGCAACAGAGCCACCCTGCCCTGTCCGTACCGGCGCACCAGCAGCACGGGAGAGCCATCCGAGGTCGCCAGGCAGACGGTGGAGAAATCTCCCTGCCTGACTGGTCTCCAGACCGACAGCAAGGGAGGAAAACGCACGGTCTCCGCCAAACTCCCAAAGACGGGCATAGCCCGGCCTTCTGGCGTAAAATCGACGGCATACCGTCCCTCGTTCATGGCAGCGCCGTCCGCGCTGACGGCTGGCAGCAATCCGGCGATGGGGGATTGCGTGGCAATGCCGTCGCCGGCCATGGCCTTGGTTCCGACCGAGAGCAGAAGTCCCCCGCCCATCTCCACGAACTGCCGAATGGCCTCCGCCTCCTGCGCCGAAACGGCGTCCGCGCCCAGGTCTCCCAGGATGATGGTGCGGTAGGGGCGCAGGCCATCGGCATCCAGCGGAGGCAATCTGCCGCTTTCCCCAGATTCATCAAAGTTGATGAAGGCGCCGTCCCCCGCCTTGAGATAGGCGCTGAGCTGGAAATTCCTCTCGGCAAGAAGAGAGCGCTTGAGGAATTTGAATTCCCAACGGGGAGTTCCCTCCAAATAGAGCACCCTTTCGCGGGAATCCGTGACTTCAATCAGCAACTCACGGCGATTGTTGCCCTGGTCATCATCCGTTTCAGGGGCAATGGCAACCTCATAGACCAGTTGTCCCGGGGCATCCGGCGTGACTTCAAAGGAGAGGCGGCGCAGGCCCTCCCGCGCATCAAACGTGACCCGTTGCGTCTGGAGATTCTTCCCCGACTGGTTCAACCGCACGTCAAAATTGGCGCCGGCCTCCCCCTTTATGCGGCGGACAGTCACCCATATAGTGGTTTTCCAGCCCGCGATGACCCTCCGCGGATAGGAGAGAGTTCCCACCGCGAAGTCCGTGATGTCCTGCCGGGCGATTTCCCCCTTGTCCTCCAATTCGGGTATCAGGAGGGGCGTCCCCAGCGCCGAAGCGTCAAAACGCTGCACACTCTGGTCCAGGCCGTCACTGAGGAGAATCACCCCAGCAAGGTACTCTCCGCGCAGGCGCGTGGCCAGTTTGGCCAGCTGGTCAGACAGGAAAGTCCGGGGCGCGTGAAAGCCCTCCTCCGGACTCCATTGCTGACTCAATTCCTGTCCCACGGAGAACCAAAGTGTCCTGGCGTTGGACAGCCGTCCTTGCAACTCCGCTGACTGGGCGTATTCGACCGCCCGGGCGGCACGGGTCTGAGCCGCCCCCAGGGGATTGTCCTCCATACTTGCCGAGACATCCACCACGATGGCGACGGCGGGACGCTCCTGCTCCGTGCGCACCGTCCGCCAGGATGGTTGGCAAACGAACCAGGTGAGCAGCAGAAAGGCGACCACACGCAGTCCACAGAGCCATCCCCGTTGCCAGGCGCCCAGGGAGCAGGCGCGGTAACTGCGCCAGGCCAGCCAGGTGAACACCAGGCATACGGGCAGCAACAGCCACCACGGCAGAATCGGTTGCCAGACCAGCGTCGCCATCATCGTGAACGGCCCTCCCTCGAAGAGTCTGGTGTTGAGGCGTGTTCCTGACGTACGCTGCGCCAGTTGGCGAACAGCACCTCCGCCGCTACCAAAAGCAGAGCCAGCACCAGCAACACTGGCCATAGCGGACTCCCCAGCCGCAGATTTTCAAGTTGGTGGCGCAAAGCCGAGGCGTCCTCTGAATAGGCAACTGGCACACCAGGCAGGGAGGAGACCAGTTCCTCGCGCGAAAGGTAGTTCAGTTCGCACTCGCCTCTGGGCAGATTGACCGCAAAACGGATTTGCCGACCAGCGGCCTCCAGGGAATACAGCCCCGGCAAGGCCAAGTCGGCAATTGACATTGGTTCGCCAATCCGCTGACGGGCAAGCGTCACCTGCCTGACCTCAGAATCAGGCGAGGTCATCTGCCCGCTCACATTCAGTTCCTCTCCCGCCCAGGGCAGCCGCACGGACTCGCCGCAGACGGTCTCCAAGGCGCCGCCTTGCGCGCCGACCTCCCGCGCGAGTTCCTGGACAACAATCAGGAACAGCGGAGAGACGGGCCAGTCCCCCCAGTCACGGTTGGCCCCTGCGCCAAATAAGAGAATCCGCCCATTCTCGGCAGGGACGGACAGCGCGAAAGCCCCGCCCTCCCCCGACTCCAGCAGGGCGGCGCTGACCTCAGGCGACATCCGCAACTCCAGCATTCGCCTGGTGGTGAAGCGCCAAGGCTGCGGCAGAATGTTCTCCAGACGGCGCACAAGAGTCTCCTGGCGGCTGCCAGGCTGAAGAATGACGGGCTTGGCTTCGGGATAAATCACCGGGGTGACATTCAGACCGCGCAAAGGCTCCAGTTGATGCAAAGACTCCATGGTGAATCCACCCGCGTCTCCTGGGAAAATCCCGATGGTGCAGCCAGTCGCCAGCAGGCGTCTCAAACGCGCCGTGACCGCCTCGTTCCAGGCAGGCGGATTGCAGAGAAACACCAGGGGATAGGCGGTGGCGTCGGCGGACAGAAAACCGCTCCAGTCAATGATTTCCGGACGCACGGCGGCCACGCCGCGTCCGCCTGGCTGCAAGGCGCGCGCCAGAAAGAAGCCGTCACGCTCCGCCGTGCCGTTCACCACCAGCACGGGAACGCCCTGCACACGCGGCAGACTGAACCAACGGCGGTCATTCAGGGGATAGGCGTCCCCAGGCAGGGAAACGACGCCGCAGAACTGCGGTGCATCCCCAGAAGGCTTGATTGGCAGTGAAAGTTCCCCCGCCGCATCAGAGGTGAATTCGGGAACCCCTTGCGTCAACTCCGTGCCTTCGCCCTCCACCCGCACGGAAGGCGCGCCGCCGTAGGCTTCCTCCCGACACGCCGCAAGCCGCAAGGTTGTGCCGGAATCCCCCTGCAAGACGGCGGGGCGGAAATCCGCCGTGAGAATGCCAGCGTCAGCCTTTGTCCGACGCGCCAGCCGATTCCAGAACAGAGCCATTCCGTCTTTCTGGACACGCGCAAGAATGCGCTTCGCATCCTCCGCGCTCCAGGCGCTTTTCTGAAAATCGCTGAACAGATGGATTTCCGCGCCGCGAAGAGTATCGGTCAACAGGAAGACCGCCTCCAGACTGGCGGCCAGTCCCGCTGTGGCGTAGCCCGCATTCAAACCAAGAAGGGCGTTGCGGACGGCTCCCAAATCGGAGACGGGCGGAAAGATGACCTGAGGCTCCGCCAAGCCAGGGGCCAGCAACGCGCAGCGGTCGCCCTCCTCCAGGCCATCCAGCAGTTCCATGGCCCATTGGCGCGCGCTGTCAAACAGCGTCACTCCGCCCTCCTGGGCCTGCATGCTGGCCGTCGCGTCCAGAACAATCATCAGGGTACGCTGGTTGCCAGGCAGGAAATGGCTGAAGCGGACCATTGGCCTGGCAAACGCCAGAGCCAGCAGCAGCACCAGCAGCACCCTCAAAAGCAAGGTGATGGCTTGGGTAACTCGCCGTGCGCGGCGGGACTGCGCGAGAGCCTCGCGCAGGAAACGCACGGCGGCAAACTTCATTGGAGTCGGTCGATGCCGATGAAGCAGGTGAAGGGCAATCGGCACCAATGCCACCAGGCTGAACCACAGAAATGGGTTGGCCAGAAATATCGGCATGTCAGCCCAGCCACTCCTTCAGCGCGGAGGCCGCAAAGCCAAGGGCGGCGGTCACCCCGAGTATCAAGCAAAGCACGGGAGCAAGTGTGCGAATGTCGGCGGCCTTCTCCAGCGCAAGAGAGCACTGGTGAAGATTCTCCGAGGTCATGGCGGCGGCGAGACGGACATTTTCGTCCATGTTGTCCTGGTACTTTTCCAAGGACTGACTGGAACTGAGAAAGGCGTCTCTGAAGCCTGGCAAAGCGGCGTACAGCGTTTCGGCGGCCTGGTTCAGACGCTCAAACGGCTGAAATCTCTCCTTCACGAAAGGGATTTGAATCCGCGAACGGCTCAACTCCACCAAATCCTTGCTCAAAGGCATCAGTTTGTCGCAGAGTTCGGAGAGGTTCCGGCTGCTCTCGGCAATCTTCGGCAGAGAGGATGCAAGCGCATTATAGGCATCCATGCTATTGTCAATGGTCAGGGAGTATTGCTCCAGCGTCTGGGACATCAGCCGCAAATCCCTGGCGGACATGATATTCCTGGTCAGGCAAAATAGCCAAATGGAAACCACGCATAAGACCAACGCCACCAAAGCGTGGCACCAAATCATCAGATGACGAATCCTCTCTCGCATGAACATTCTCCCTTCACCTTTGACAAGGGCAGGAGGCCCTTGCTACTGCCATCGTGCCAGAATGATGGCCTGCATGGCAAAAGCGGTTGAGCGCAGCCTGGCCGCCACTGGCTGGAGGGGATTCCCCCAGCCGCCGTCGCTGGTTTGGGTCTCCAGCAAACGGATCACCACGGCATTGCGCCAATTCTGGCCTGCCTGGTCTTCAAAGGGAAACCAGGCCCGCGCATACCAATATAGCATCTCCTCTGACATTTCCAAGACGGATAGTGAAATTGGCCTTGTTCCTTCCGAAGAATCTGCCACAGCCAAGCCCAGCGGCGAGTCCCCGGAGCGCAGTTTCCTCAGCGTGGCGGCAATGTAAACCCCAGGGGCGTTCTCCAGATACAGCGCATCCAGCAATGCGGCGCACTCCCCGACGTCGTTTGGCGCAGCGGCTCCAGTCAGACGCCGCGCACTCGCCTCCCAATCGAGCCAGTTTCCCGAAGGGGCCTTCGCCCCATCATCCCCTTTCCTCCGCAGGACACGGATGACATGGGACAGGGCCAATGGGGAAAACCGCCCCGATTTGGCCGACAGCCTGTCCCATGCCTGGTCGAACACTGACCGCACACTGGAAAACTCCCCCTGAAAGCCCGTGGCGTGCAGAGCCATCATGGCCTCCGCAGAAACGGCGTCCTCCCCCCACAAGCCATCCTCCCCCCGTCCAGCCAGCAGATACTCGACGGCGCGTGCCAAAGCCATGTCGCTTTCCAGACGGGGGGAGACCGACAGTTCCCCGCCCTGGACAAGGCAAAGGGCAGCCGCCAGCAAAAGCATGGCGGCGCCCCCCCGAAACAGATGAGGCAATTGCAAAACCATCGACAAGGCGGCAAAACGCCGCCCGCGTGGGCGACGGACGCAAACGAGGCGTGGCGACCACGCCCCGTTTGCGCGATGAGGCCATCGCGGTGCGCCGTGAAGCCGCCTTGGATGAGAGTTTTGCAATTGCCTCATGCGATAGCGAGAGATATGATTACTCACGTGGCGGCGGGGGAGGCGGCAGACTCTCGTCCAGGCCCGCAGTGACATAACTCTTATAACGCTCCTCCAATATTTCCTGGCGATTCTCCCTCAACGCGGTCAGCCGTTCCTGCATCTGCTTCAGACGCTGTTCGGCGTTCTCCACCATCAAGTCAAAATTCGCGGCCAGTTTCTCCCGCAGTTCCTTGGTCAGCCTCTCCTTTTCCGCGACCTCCGTTGATGTGTGAATCTTGCGGGCCAATTCACGGCACGCCTGCTCGTTGCGCATGACCTCCGCATTGAACGGCATCCGCTTGGGCATGTATTTGCGGATGGCGCCGAAGAACTGCGCACGGTCGGTGCGCCGCAATTCGTCCAGCCGCTTGAACTCTTCGGGATTTTCCTTCTTGAGCTTGTTCATCAGCAGGAGAATGTCCTCCCCCCTGAGCCATTCGCCTGGCTTGCGATGAGGCGGACGCTTCCCCTGCCACTCTGGCTTGGCGGCGGGTGGCCGAAGGCCCTCCCCGTCTCCAGGCGGGGGCGTGTCCGCTGGTTGGGCAAATGCCGTCACGCCCAGGGTCAACAAAGCCAAAAGCCATGAAAAGACACTTCTGCTGTTCATCTTGGTGTGCTCCTTACATTCCGTAAAGGTTGTATTCCATCATATTGATGTCGTAGGAAAGACTGCTCAGGCCGTGCATTTTCTGGACTGGAATGCTGTCCAATTCCAAGTTCGAGACCTGCCATTCGAGATTTTCGAGTTCGTCGTCCGCCTCCGTCCAGACCAAGTTCCACTGGTCTTCCAAGGACACGGGGTCGAAAACGATGACCTGGCGCATCGTCTCGTTCCGCTGGGCGAACTGTTCCCTGTGCTGAAGCCAAATCGCATGGGAACTGATGGCCAGCCACACCCCCAACACCAGCAGCACCACGGCGGCAATGGGGGCCAGGACACGATAGAGGACGGCCAGGCGCGGCGCCATCCGCAATACCCCTGGCAGGCGTCCGCCATCCCGCTGCCGCGCATGACAGGCGTTCAGCACCTGGTCATCCAGACTGCGCGAAGGACTCTGTACGCGCCCAGCGTACAAGGCCAAGCCGGCCGCCCGGGCAAAGCGCTGGCATTGCCGACAGTTCAGCAGATGCAATCCGGCCTCCCCCGTCAGGGGAGCGCCCTCAACAATTTGCTTTTCAACATCTGGACAATTCATTTTCGTTCTCCGTTACCAAGGGCGGGACGCCCTTGCTGCACCCCGTCAAGGGCGAGACGCCCTTGCTACAGAAAATCACGCAGCAAAGACCTCAATTTCTCCACAGCGTAGTGCATTCGCCCCAACACTGTGTTCAGATTCGCCTGCTGGATTTGGGCAATCTCCTTGAAACTCACTCCTTGCTGACGCAACTTCAGAACCTCACGCTGTTCGCTGGAAAGCTGAGACATGGCATTCGCCAACGCCTCCTCAACAATCTTTCGGTCAAGCACCTCGCCCTGTGACTCGCTGTCGGCGGGAATGCTGTCGCTAATCTCAACGGTGTCCCGACGCGCCAGACGCCGATAGTGGTCCATCACCAAATTGTGTCCAATTCGGCACAGCCATGCGAGAAACTTCTGCCGGTCATCGTAGCGCGCCCAATTGGTGACGACCTTCAGCCAGACTTGCTGAAACAGGTCATCCACCATCTGATGGTCTCCGGGCAGGAGTTTGTTCAAGTAGGAAAAGAGTTGCAGACGGTAACGGGCATACAGCACATTGAAGGCCGGCTCGTCATTCTGGCGGGCCCGTGCAATCAATTCGCTGTCTGAGATGTTTTCAAGTGCATCCATGCCGTTCCTTCTACCCGTTAAACGCAATTGCCCGCCGGATATTGCCCCTGCACCGTGATTTTTCCAATAATTCTCATTCCCCCCATATTCGGAAAACTCCTATGAAACACACCGTGTTTCCTGCGTTGCGTTGACGGCGGCGAGGACTCCGCCGCTACCTGTCTCTCCAGCCCTCTGGCAGCAGCGAATGGAAACGCTGTTCCTGCATCCTGCGGACAGATTCAGCAAGCGGGGCCTTGCGGTCGGCCAGCCGCTCCACATCCACCAGACTGACGGACAGGTCATCAGCCACAAAGAAATGCTCTGGTTTGCAGTCAATCTTCCAGTCCAGCCCCTCGTCCTGCAAACGGCGCAGGGCGGACAAGGCATTGGCAATGGCCTTTCTCCCCTGTTCAGCGGGCGGATTGTCCTTGAGAAAATCCTCCAGAGACCTGCCTGGCACGGGCAAAGTCACCATGACCGCCCGGGACGGGACGCCGCAGCAGCGCACCTGCCCGTATGCAATGACCTCCGCCACGCGAAAACCATGCCGGGAGGCCATGGCCATGCGCAACCGCTCCTTCACGGTGTTGGGCTGCGCGCTGTGCAAATGCAGCCAGTCCCGCAGCACCACCATCTTCTTCGTGTAGAAGTCCTGCTTGATGAACACGACCTGCCCGCAAGGCAGCACATGACGGTAGGTCTTGCCGCGCGGGTGCTTCGACAGGCACTCGCCGCCCTGAAAGCGCATCAGTGACTCGAAACTGTCCAAATTGCTCGCCTTCAGGCGTGGCAGCCATTCGGGGGAAACCTGAAAAGAAATCATCAAAAAACTCCTTTGGAAGCATCATTGGCACAAAATTGATGCCTACACCCCAGACAAATTAACCCATCCGGAAGAAATTTCAACCAGGTTATGCTATATTATTTGTTTTTGGGGATTTTTTTCCCGACGTTTTCAAGTTACTTATCGATGTTCAAAGGAGATCAGCGCCATGATTGAATCCAAAGAGACACCTGCACAACTGACCATTGACGGCAAGACCTACGAACTTCCGGTCATCCACGGAACGCAGGGAGACCGAGCCATCGACATACGACAGCTGCGCAAGGCCACTGGGCTGATCACCTATGACCCTGGCTATGGGAACACCGGCTCGTGCGCCAGCAACATCACCTGCGTCAACGGCGAAGGCGGCACCCTCTGGTACCGCGGCTACAGCATCGAGGACCTGGCGGAGAAATGCACCTTTCTGGATGTGGCGTACCTCCTGGTGCATGGCTTCCTGCCCAACAAGACGGAACGCGCCTCCTTCAGCCAGCTGATGAACACCCATTCGATGCTGCACGAGGACATGCGCCACTTCTTCAGCCTCTTCCCTGACCACGCGCACCCCATGGCCATGCTCTCGGCCATGGTGGTCACGCTCTCCACCTTCTATCCGGAAATGGTCACCAACCCCAACGAGGCGATTGACATCACCGTGACCCGTCTGCTGTCCAAAATCCGCACCATCGCGGCCTTCGCGTACACGAAGATGAAGGGGCACCCCATCGTCTATCCGCGCAAAGACCTTTCGTACTGCGCCAATTTCCTGAACATGATGTTCTGGACTCCCGTGAACGAATACACGCCGGACCCGCTCCTGGTGAAGGCACTGAACCAACTGCTCATCCTCCAGGCTGACCACGAGCAGAACTGCTCCAGCACGGTCGTCAAGGCGGTCGGTTCCTCCGAGGCCAATTTGTACGCCTCCATCTCCGCAGGAGTCTCGGCGCTGTGGGGGCCCAAGCACGGCGGCGCCAACCAAAGCGTCATTGAGATGCTTGAGAAAATCCACACCACCCCCGGTCTCACCGTCAAACGGGTCATCGAAAAGGCCAAGGACAAGGACGACCCCTTCCGGCTCTTCGGCTTCGGGCACCGCATCTACAGAACCTACGACCCCCGTGCCAAAATCGCCAAGAAAATCTGCCACGAGGTCATGGCGCATCTGGGCATTCACGACCCGCTTCTGGACATCGCCCAGGAATTGGAGGCCGCCGCCCTGGCCGACACCTATTTCCAGCAGCGAAACCTCTATCCCAATGTCGATTTCTACACGGGGATATCCTACCGTGCCATCGGCATTCCCACCAATATGTTCACCGTGCTGTTCGCCATCGGAAGGCTCCCAGGCTGGATTGCGCAATGGCTCGAAATGAGGGACGGAACGGAACACAAAATCTACCGTCCCAGGCAGGTTTATGTGGGACCGTCTCAACGTGTGCTGGAGGACGATTGGTGCAAGTGACCCGACCCTCTTTCACCCGTCGGCGCCTGACCAGATGGAGGCACTGAAAGGAGATGCCACACCAAGCCATCCAGAGAGGCGTGGAGGCGGCGGCAGGTCTTGCCCTGGCACACCTGCAACGCCGCAGTCCACCCAATGGACGGCTGACGGGGCGCCGCCCCGGCTCGGCATTCGATTTCGCCGATTACCGTGACTACCAGCCAGGCGACGACCTCCGCCGCGTGGACTGGAACGTCTTTGCCCGCCATGAGCAGTTGATGATTCGGCAGTACAATGATGAGATAGAGCCGAGTTGCGAACTCATCCTTGACCACTCCGCCTCCATGGCTATCCCGGAGGAGAAAGGGCTGGCGGCTCTTTCGCTGGCGGCCCTGCTGGCCACCGCCGCCGACAATGGCGGTTTCTGCTGTCGGGTATGGCACGCCGACAGGAGTTGGATGTCCGAGCCGCACCCCACCTCCCCTCTGCTCTGGACAAACCAGGAGTTCACGGCAAAGGCCAGTCCCGACCAGACGCTTGGCAGCCATCAGTCGGATTGGCGCCCCGGTCTCCGCATCTTCATCTCCGATTTGCTATGGCCAGGTTCGCCGTCCGCATTCCTGACCCGATTGGCCATCGGAACCCGCCACCTGCTCCTGCTCTGCCCCATGTTTGACGAACTGGCAGACCAAGGCCAGGACGGACAGGAGACACTGCTGGAGGACGCCGAGGACAACGGCAGACGAGAACTGCGGCTTGACGGCGAAAACATCCGCGCCTACCAGAGCAATCTCCGCCATCACCGCCAATTGTGGCAGAGTGCGGCAGAGCGCGCCTCCGCCACCCTGCTGCTTCTTACCGCCGACGACTTCCGCAAGGCCCCCGCCGTGCATCCCCTGGTACATGCTGGGATTCTACGCACGTTGTAGCGGTGTCTCTTCCGTCAGTGCAGCCCCCCAGACCCCAGCCTGTCCGCGAGGCCTTTAGGCCTCGCGGACTGAAGTAGCCTCGCGGACTGAATAGGCGCGTTCCACCATCTTCCGACATTGCGCCAGGGCGAAACTTTCGCCCGTCGGACAGTTGTTGCCCCCCAGGCAGACAGGTTCGTCAGCCTGAATGGCGACGGAGACCTCGCACTCGTTTTCGCACCCCTGGCATTTGACGGTCACGGTCTTGCCTGTCGCCATGGCCTCAGCCCAGAATGCCCTTCAGGTCGGCGGCGCAGTTGCTGGTGATGGAATCCACACCGTAGTCAATGAAACGCTGGGCATAGCCAGGGTGGTCAATCGTCCAGACCGCCACATAAAGTCCCGCGTCATGCAATGCCTGGATATAATCGCGGACATTGGCGGGTTCGCTGGCGTAGGCGTCAACGCCGTCGGCATTCAGTTCCCTCAGAGTGTCAACCAACTCGGCTGGGGTGCCGTATTTGTGGAAATGGGTCAGGAAAAGGGTGCGGTATTCGGGCAATGCCTCCTTGACGGCTTTGAGCAGGGAGGGCGTGAACGAGATGAACACGCACCGCTCCGGCTCCAGCCCGCAAGCCTTTACCTCGGATACCACGGCGGGAACCAGCGCCGGATTTTCCGCCTTGAGTTCCAAGTAGAGTTCACGCCCAGGGCCAAGTTCGGCAATCAGTTCCGGCAGAGTGGCCAGGCGCTCATGCTGGTATTCGGGATTGTGGTTGGCGACCGTGAGGGCACGGAGTTCGTCAAAGGTGGAGGCCTGGACATCCAAATCGCGGTTGGCGACCATCCCGGTGGTGTTGTTGTGGCAGACGATGACCTTCTGGTCAGCCGTCAAATAGACATCGCACTCCGACCCGTCCGAACCCAGTTCGCGGGCCAGGCGGTGGGCGGAAACGGTGTTCTCAGGGGCGATGATGGATTCCCCGCGGTGGGAAATCCAAAGGAGCTTGCGTTTGTTCATGGCACACAAATGTTGTTTGTTTTTGGGGAGATGGAGATGTGACTTTTAAGATAGTGTCCACCGTGTGATTTTCAAATCCACGCACCGTGTTTTTCCCATTTCAACCAAGGCGTCCCCCCGCATCCGTTTTTATCCGCCAATAAATCTGGTGGCCTATTCGTTAACGTAAAAAGGTCTCAAACAAAACTCTTCAGGAAGACAAACACAATGAGTTGGATTGACTGGCTGATAACGATTGTTCCGCTGTGTGTGGTAATGTGGCTGGGCTTCTATGTCCGACGGTATATCACTGGCGTCTCGGACTTTTTGGCATGCGGACGCCTCTGCCATCGCTATGTGCTGCTGAACCAGGGGCTGGCCAATTCTCTGGGACTGATCACGCTGGTCTCCTACATTGAAGTTCATTACAAGACAGGCTTTGCCCTGGCCTTCTGGAGTTCCCTCACCCTGCCCATCTCCATCGCCTTGTCCCTGCTGGGCATCGGCACCTATCGCTTCAGGGAGACGCGCGCCCTGAGCATCGGCCAGTTTCTGGAGATGCGCTACAGTCGTTCCCTGCGCATCTTCGCCAGTTTCCTCCGCTCTATCGCCGAAATGCTGGCCAACATGATTATGCCAGCCGTTGCGGCACGGTTCTTCATCGCCTATCTCGGACTGCCGCAAACCCTAGTCCTCGGCCCGCTGAAGATACCGACCTTCCTGCTCATCATCATCTTCACACTCGTCCTGGCCATCACTCTCATCTGCACGGCTGGACAGCTCTCCATCACCATCACAGACACCTTGCAGGCTTTGCTGTTCCTGCCTGTCGTGCTCATTTTCATCATCTTCGTGCTGACCAAATTCTCCTGGAGCAACGAAATCGTGCAAGTGATGGCAGACCGTGCGCCAGGAGAGAGTTTCATCAATCCATACGACCTGTCAAAACTGCGAGACTTCAACTGGTTCATGCTGATCACCACCTGGGTGGGGCTGGGACTTCACCGCATCAGCGGCATCACGGGAAACTCCGGCGGCGCAGCTGTCACCGCCCATGAAGGGAAAATGGCCAACCTGCTTGGCACTTGGCGCGGAGCCTTCGACACCATCTTCTATGTCTGCATCGCCGTCGCCATCATCACTGTCCTGCACCACCAGAATTTCGCCGCCAAGGCCAAGGAGATACGCACCTCCATCTCCCAGGTCATTGCCGAGGAAAAAATCCAGGATCCCGCCGAGAGGGCGCAGTTCATGGAGAAGATGTCCTCCATTCCCGAACAGCGGCATGTCATTGGACAGGATGCCCCGTTCTCTGAAAAAACCAGCCCCGATCAGGTCTATTTCGACAAGGCACAGGAATATTTCGGTTTGGACGGACAAGGCAGCAAGCGCACCCAGGAGTTCAAAACTCTGTTCCGCCAGATGATGCTGCCCGTCACCATGCGCCATCTGCTTCCCAAAGGACTGGTCGGGCTGTTCTGCATGCTCATTCTGCTGTTCATTCTCTCCACGGATGACAGCCGAATCTACAGCGCCAGTTCCACGCTGGTGCAGGACTGCGTCGTTCCCTTCTACAAGGAGGGACAGCTCTCCCCCGAAAAGCATGTCTTCTGGATCCGCCTGATCTCCATCGGAGTCGGCGTGTTCTTCGTGTTCGGCTCGGTCTTCATGTCGCAGTTGGACTACATCAGTCTGTTCGTGAGCATCACCTACGGCATGTGGATGGGCGGTTGCGGCCCCATGCTGATGTTCGGCTTGTATAGCCGTTTCGGAACAACGGCAGGAGCCTGGTGCAGCCTGTTGCTGGGCATGTGCATCAATCTGTCGGGGGCCATCTGCCAGCGTTGCTGGGCCTCGTTCATCTATCCACTGCTGGAGGACCATGGGCTGGTGGATCGCGTGGGCGCAATCCTCACGACGCTCTCCAAGCCCTTCCACCCCTATGTGGTGTGGGAGATGAACCGCCTGAAATTCCCCATCAACTCCTACGAGGTGTATCTGATAGCCATGCTGTCAAGTCTGGTGGTCTATATCGTCGTCTCCCTGCTGACCAAAAAGGAGCCTTTCAACCTGGAACGCATGCTGCACCGCGGCAAATACGCCACCGAAGGGGCGAAAAACATCACTTCCGCGTGGACTTGGAAAACCGTCTGGCAGAAACTCATCGGCATCACCCCCGAATACTCACGGAGCGACAAGGCCATCGCCTGGGCAGTGTTCGGCTACTCCTTCGTCTACAAGTTTATCATCATGTTCATACTGGTGGTCATCGTCAATGCCTTCATGCCATGGGGCAGCAAAGGATGGGGCAACTATTTCTTCGTCGCCAACCTGGCAGTTCCTGGCGTGGCGGCCGTGCTGACCGCAATCTGGTTCGGCATTGGCGGCATTCGCGATTTGCGGCGGATGTTCCACGACCTGGCCAACCGCACGTCAAATCCTCTGGACAATGGCATGGTCTCAGGCCATGTCTCGCTGGATGAGAAGGAAAAGATTGCCGCCATCGAAAAGGCCGCCACGGAACAGAGTGACGACAAGGCAGATAATCAGCCTGGCATGAAATAGGGTTTGACGCAGGAGATTTCCCCCGCCAGAGCCTGCCTCAGGCGTTCCGCCGCCGTCTCAAAGCCGAAGGGGTCGCCAAGGAACCATTCGGGGTGGATGGCGCCTGACTGAATGAGGGCGGTCGCCTCGGCAAAGCCAATGGCGGGTTCCGCAAACGTCGTGAGCAGACGCTGCTTGTGGAACACCAGTTCATTCACGTCCAGCGGGACGGTGGAGCCACCGCCGAAATCCAACCCCAGCAGGTTCACGGTTCCGCCGAAACGGGTTATCGTCAAGGCCGTCGGCAGTGTTTTTGGGGGCGAGGTGACAAATACCTGCTCCGCACCGGAAGGATGACGCTCCAGATAGGCGGTCGTCACATCGTCCGTCCCTGACCGCAGAATGGTGGTGGCCCCGATTTTTCGCGCCGTCTCCAATTTGACTTCGTTTGTCTTGGACTGGCGGCTGGAAGCCACCAAAGTGAGGTCAGACGCGCCCGCCCTCCGGCAAAGGGCGGCGATGAGCAGACCAATGGCGCCGGCGCCAAAGATGACCACGCGGTCTCCCAAGGCAACCTGGCTGGTACGGACAGCGGCCAGCGCCACAGCCAGCGGCTCGCTTAATGCGGCATCCACAAATTCCAGGCCCTCGAAACGGTTCACAGCCGCGGCCTTCACGGTCAGGTACTCCCCCATGCCCGGCTGCCCGTCCAGCGTATGCATATTCCGGCACCGCTCCGGATGGCCTGATTTACAGTCCAGGCAATTGCCGCACATTGTGCAGTCCTCCACCGTCACTCGGTCTCCGACGCGCAGACTCTTCACCCCCGCCCCAACTTCCAGAATCTCGCCGGCAATCTCATGCCCCAAAGGCATCAGGCCGTCCGTCCAGTCGCGCACGAAGTTCAGGTCAGTGCCGCATACGCCGCAGCACCTCACGCCGACAAGCACCTCATCATGGCCAGGAGCCCTGACCTCGCGTTCCCGAACCTCCAGACGCACGCCTCGCCCGCCAAACAAACCTCGACTTTTCATCTTTCGACTTCTCCATGTCATGAACGGAATGCACGGCAAAATCACCTTTGCCCAGGACAATACTATGCCCACTCTTGCACAGATTGCAAGCAGCCCTCCAAAATTCTTGCCAATGAATTGCGTTTCCCGCAAATAACATTATATTATGATTCGTCTTGCATTTGACAAGATATTATAAGGGGATTTATGGCTTTTTTCTGTCCTGACAGGAAAGAATGCTGAACCTTGAGTCAAAGAACATTCTGATACTGGGCGGTGGAGGCAGCGGCATTGCCGCAGCCAAGTTGGCTTGCGCCCGCAAAGCCATCCCGACCGTATTGGACACGAATGCGGATGCAGCCGAGCGTTTGGCCCGGCAACTGCCTCCTCAGGCGCGTTTTCTGGCAGGGGACGAGGCGCTGGGCTGGACCGGCCTGTGCGACTGGTGCGTCTTCAGCCCAGGAGTCCCCCTGGACAGCCCGCTTGCCATGGCGGCACGGAGGCACACGAGCCGACTCATCAGCGAACATGCCTTCGGCGGAACATTTTGCCAGGCCCCCATTCTGGCTGTCACCGGAACCAATGGCAAGACAACCACCACCGAGATGGTCGCCCATCTCCTGAACGAAGGCGGACGCCACGCCATCGCCGCCGGCAACATCGGCCTCCCGCTTTCAGAGGTCGCTCTGCAATCACCGCAGCCCGACGTCATCGTCGCCGAAACCAGTTCCTTCCAACTTGAATTGCCAGAGCATCTTCATCCCCGGGCGGCGGTTCTGCTGAACATCACCCCCGACCACCTGGAACGTCATGGCTCATTGCAGGAGTACACCCGATGCAAACTGGCGGTGTTCCACAACCTTCCACAAGGCACTTCACCTGTGCTCAATCACAAACTACTGGACTTGCCGGCGGTCAGCCAGGCGCTTGAACGTCACCACCCAGCCATCACCTTCTCCGCCACCAGCGACCAGGCGACCTACACCATCCGGAATGGCTCGTTGTACAACCGCCCGCGCCAGCAAGAACTCGTCGCCATGGAAAAACTCCCGTTCATCGGAGAGCACAATTACGAAAACGCCCTGGCAGCCCTGGCCCTTCTGGAGTCCGCGGGACTGGACAGCGCAGCCCTTGCCCCGGCGCTGACCACCTTTCACACCGGACCGCACCGCATTGAAACCATCGCCCAATTCGGGGCATTCACCTTTGTCGATGACTCAAAGGCAACGGACGTGGATGCCATGATGGCCGCCATACGAACCATCGCACCCCAGGGAAAACCAATCGCCCTCATAGCCGGCGGCATTGACAAGGGCTGCTCTTTGGATGAGGCGCTGCCCCTCCTCCGCGCCCACGTGACCCATGCGGCGCTCATTGGCTCGTGCGCGGAACGCCTGGCTTCCCGTTGGCGGGATACCCTGCCGGTCAGAATATGCGCCAATCTCGCCGAAGCCGTCCAAAACTGCCTGGCAGCACTGCCTGACGGCGGCGTGGTGCTGCTGTCGCCAGGGTGCTCCAGTTTCGACATGTTTGCCAGTTATGCAGCCCGGGGCGAGGCCTTCCGGACTGCGGTCAAGAACCTTTTTTCCTAAAACACCATCACCTCAACCCACCTTCCAACTCCATGTCCAACCTGCCCAATCTCAAACCACTCTGCCTCGTCGGTCTGGCCATCACGCTCTCCTTCGCCACCACCGCATGCCGCACCAACAACGCCCAGCAGCAGCCTCCCCGCAAAAAACTCGCCCTGGAACTGATGAGCGACCGCGAGTGCATCCCGCCCGCATACCGTACCGCACAGGATGCCCGACGCGCCACCAAGTTGGCCAATATGCCTCCTGCCCCCTCCTTCAGCCAGCCCCCCGTTCCCCAACCAGAGCAAACGGACGCCTTTGCTCCTGTCGCCGACGGCGCGCCCGTGTTCGTGCCCGCCGATAGCCAGCCTGTCCAGACCGTGCTTCCGCCTGATGCGGGACTGCCTCCCCAGGCAGGCCCAACCCCAGGCATGCTGCCGCCGCCGCACACTGAGGCTGCCCCCATGCCCGCCCCGCAACCGCCAGCGGCCAAACGCACCTACACCGTGGAAAAGAATGACTCCCTGTCCATCATCGCCTACCGTTACGGCATCAATTGGCGTGAACTGGCCAGCGAGAACAACATCACCGACTCCAATCGCCTGAAGGTTGGTCAGGTTCTGACCCTCCCCGACAATGCCCAGGAGAATCCCCGTCCCCGTCCCGTCATCAGGAAGCAGGCAGCCGCGGCGCCGTCCCAGGCAGGTGGAACGACCGCCGGCGTCTATGTCGTCCAGCAAGGCGACACCTTCTCGAAAATCGCCAAGCGCCTGAAGGTCAGCGAGGCTGATTTGAAGGCCTGGAATTCAAGCATCAAGGACACGAACCGCATTTTCGTCGGCCAGAAGTTGAATTATGGTGGCGAAGCAACTGCCGCCAAGCAACCCGCCCAGGCTTCCCAGCCCAAGTCCTCCCCCAAATCTTCGGCGAAACTGCCCAAGGCGGCTATCCAGCCAGCCCTCCGTGTCTCGCCGGATGCTGCTTCCGCCGACCCCGCTCCCGCCACTCCGCCCGCCCCCGCCATCCAGCCGACTCCAGTCGAGACGCAGGAAGGCGTTGAGCAGCCAGAGAAGGCTCCCGCTCATCCGCTTTCACCGGCGCCCGCAGCCGCACCAGCAACCACGGCCCCGACACCGGCGATTCAGCCCGCGCCCGCCGGTCCCGCCATCCCTGACGTGCCCCCCCAATCCACGCCCCTTGGCGGCCTCCAGCCGCCCCAGCAACCTGTCCAGCCGCCCCAGCTTCCCATGCCCAATGCGAATTACTGATTCGCTCAACCCCTTGTTCAGAGGCAATTGAGGCTTTTTTGCATAGTTTCTGAAAGGTCAAGGACTGCAACGGGTGTATCATTACATGAGGTTGCAGTCCATCGAAAAACTTTTTCGGAGACTGTGAAAGCACATCATCCGGCACAATAAACCATATCGGAGGATTCCCATGTTATCCGACAACGACACCATGAAATTATACATGCAGAACATCGGTCAGTATGAACTGATCACGCCACAGCAGGAGGTCACCCTGGCTGCGCTTATCAAAAAAGGCGATGAGGACGCCAAAAACAAACTCATCAGCGGCAATCTGCGCCTTGTGGTCAAGATTGCCCATGACTTCAAGGGGCTGGGACTCCCCCTGCTGGACTTGATTTCCGAGGGAAACATCGGACTTATGCGCGCCGTGGAGAAATTTGACCCATCCAAAGGCGCCAAACTCTCCAGTTATGCGGCCTGGTGGATTAAGCAGTCCATGCGCAGGGCGCTGGCCAACCAGGCAAGAACCATCCGCATTCCCGTCCAGTCAGCCTCTAAAATCTCCAAGATTCAGGCCGCAAAGAGCAAATTGGCCGAGCAACTGGGGCGTGAGCCCACCAACAAGGAGATTGCCGAGGAGGTGAATCTCACCGAACGCACTGTCCAGGGGCTCCAGATTGGCAGGGCTACCACCATTTCCCTGCACGACCCCATCCAAAATGGCGAGGACGGCGAATATCGGGACATCATCCCCGATGAAAAAAGCACGGCCCCCGATGAACTGGTGCAGGACGAGGAGACGCTCAGCCACATGATGAAACTCATCGAGGGCCTTGAGGAACGCGAACGCACCATCCTGGAACTCCGTTTTGGCTTGCAGGGCGGTCATCCCAAGACTTTAGAAGAGGTCAGCCAGACCATTGGACGGACCCGCGAGCGCGTGCGCCAAATCCAGAATCAGGCGTTGGATAAACTCAAGGCCATGCTTGAGGAGGACGGCCTGCTGGAAAACTATCCCGAATTGGCCAACCTGGCCAATGAACAGCCGAGTGAGGCGGAGGAAGAGGAGGAGTTCGACGAGGATGACACCTCCCTCGAAGCCGAGGCCCGCAAATTCGAGCAGTTCGCCAAATTGCCGCCTCGCGAACGGGAACAGGCTGAAGCCAAGGAGCGCCAGCGCATCTCGGAACTCAACGCCCTCACTCTTCAGAAGGCCGCTCAACTGGAGCGGGAAAAAGCCGCGGCCAAGGCCCTTTCGACAGACGCCCCCCCTGCCCGGAAACTTTCCGCCGCCCCCTCCCTTTCGCCTGAAAAAGAGGCGCTGGAGAATGGCAATATCGAGCCCACGTC
>JAFRLP010000282.1 GCA_017431185.1 Victivallales bacterium
TTTTGCCTGGCTATAGACGCTTCCCCCCTACCATCAAAGGCAAATCACAAAAAGCGGCCAACCACCAACGTGGCTGGCCGTTTTCAGTGTGCGGCGACATCCTCGCCGTCCACACAACCCAGGAAATTCAATGGCAATGTCTTAAAACATGGTTATCCCAGGGCGCAGAGCAGCACGCCTGCGACCACGGCGGAACCGATAACCCCGGAGACATTCGGCCCCATCGCCTGCATCAGCAGGAAGTTCTGGGGGTCTTCCTCCAGACCGACTTTGTTGACCACGCGGGCGGACATCGGAACGGCGGAGACGCCAGCCGCGCCAATCATGGGATTGATCTTCCCGCCAGACAAACGATGGAACAGTTTGCCCAGCCAGACTCCGCCAGCCGTGCCGAACGAGAAGGCAATCAACCCCAACAGCAGGATGCCCAGCGTCTCGGCATTGAGGAACTTGTCGGCTGAGAGTTTGCTGCCCACCGACAGCCCCAGAAAGATGGTCACGATGTTGATGAGGGCGTTCTGGGCGGTATCGCTCAAGCGGTCAACCACCATGCACTCCTTCATCAGGTTGCCCAGCATCAGCATGCCGATAAGCGGAGCGGCCGACGGCAGAAGCAGGCAGCACAGCAGCGTGATGATGATCGGAAACACCACCTTCTCCAGTTTGGTCACCTGACGCAACTGGGCCATGCGAACCAGACGCTCCTTCTTCGTGGTCAGCAGACGGATGATGGGCGGCTGGATGATGGGCACCAACGCCATATACGAATACGCCGCCACAGCGATGGACCCCAGCAGATTGGGAGCCAGACGGCTGGATATGAAGATGGCGGTCGGTCCGTCCGCCCCGCCAATGATGCCGATGGCGGCGGCGTCCTTGATGCTGAAGTGAATGCCAGGGCAGTACTTGTCCAGCAGCACCGCGCCAAACAGGGCGACAAAGATGCCGAGCTGAGCGGCGCCGCCCAGCAGAGACATGATGGGGTTGGCAATCAGCGGACCGAAGTCCGTCATCGCCCCGATGCCCAGGAAGATGAGCAGCGGGTAGATGCCCAAGGTGACGCCCTGGAAGAGGATGCCCAGAATGCCATCGGGCTCGGCGATTCCCGCCAGCGGGATATTGGACATCACGGCGCCAAAGCCGATGGGGATGAGCAGAAGCGGCTCAAATCCGCGGAAGATGCCCAGATAGAGCAGAAGAATGCCGACGCAAATCATGATGATCCGCCCCAGGCCGAGCGTCCAGTCCTGTCCAGTCTGGTGGATGAACTCGTAGATGCCCGTGCTTGTCCACAAATGGCGCATCATCTCGCCGAAACTGATCTCCTTGCTGTCGCTGGCGGTCACCGAGTCATGGGAGACCATCTGCGGGGTCAGGTTGCAGATGACCTGCCCGGGTTGAATGGTGTTGCCCACGTCAAAGTGTACCAGGTTGACCCTGTAGCCCAGCGCGGCCTTGATTTCGCCCTTGGAACGGTTCGGCACGCCTTCCTGGTGCTTGAACTTCAGGATGAACATCGTGCGGCCAGGAATGATGTCCTGGCTGGGACGGACCGCAACCTGGTACACCACCGCCGGCGAAGGCCACACGTACTTCATATCGACCGTGCCGTCCGCCTGCCGGACAAACTCCAGCACGCCATCTCCAGTGCGGGCCTGAAGTGTGCCGAAGACGTTAATCTCATTTGCAGCCGTGCCGGACACGGCGGCCTTCTCGCAGGACTTGCCACACGGGGCGCAATTTGCCCCTGTCTCCGCCATCACGGCCACGGAGAGCAGCATGCCTAGCGCCAGCAGGCCATTCAAAAGAACATTCCTCATATTCGCTATTCCTGTAATGGGACGCACTACTTGGAGCCGCCAGCCGTCGCATCATCCGACGGCTGGGCAACCTCCGCGGACTTTCAGATGATGGCCACGACCTGGCCAGTCTCCAACTTGTCGCCGACGGCGACGGAGATGTCCTGGACGGTTCCGTCGGCGGGCGCCGTGATGGACTGCTCCATCTTCATCGCCTCGATGACAATCAGCGTGTCGCCCTTCTTGACCGAATCGCCCGCATTCACGGGAATGCTCTTGACCGTGCCAGGCATGGGGGCGGTGACCTCCGTGCCCTTCGCCGGCGCGGCAGGGGCGGCGGGGGCGACGCCGGTGACCACCGGCGCGGCGCCGCCAGGCAGCACCTGGACTTGGTAGGATTTGCCGTTGACGAGAATGGTGTAGGAGGCGGGTGCGTTGCTCATTTTGCTATCCTTGTTGCTGGTTGCTTTGCTCTCTTTCTTGTCACTGACAAAACGGCAGCCCATCGGGCGGTCGCCTTTGAGGAAATTCAAACCCTTGTCCTCGCAGCAGGCGATGATGAACACATTCTCATCCGTCACTGGGAGATTGTTCTCCTTCAAGACCTGCTCGTAGTGGGGACGCCCGAACAGGGGGTCCCTGTCACGGATTTCACGCGCGTCCTCGGTGGTCGGCTCAAGCTTCAGCTGCTCCGCCGCCATCTTGACGATTTCAGGGTCGGGAGTCGAAGGGGTCTGCCCGAAATACCCCAGCACCATCCGGCCATAGCCATTGGTGATTTCACTCCACAGCGGCTTGCCCGCCTTCTCGTTGACGGTGTTCTTGAATGCCTGCTGGAAGTAGAACTGGCTCACGGGGGTGACGCTGGTGCCGAAGCCGCCCTTCTCCACGACCTCGCGCATGTTGCGGACAACGGCGGGGAACAGGTCCAGGCAGTTGTTGTCGCGCATCATCTGGGTGTTGGCGGTCAAGGCGCCGCCAGGCAGTGGGGAAAGCGTGACCAGCGGATTGGTGGTCTTCGCCTCCGGCGGCAGCATGTAGCGTGCCATGCACTTCTCGAAGGTGTCCTCCACCTTGAGAATCTTCTCGTAGTCGATGTCCAGCGTGTAGTCCGTGTGCTTGAGCGCGTGCCACATGGTGAGCAGGTCAGGCTGGCTGGTTCCGCCCGACATCGGGCGCATCGCCAAATCGATGATTTCCGCGCCGCCCTCAATGGCCGCCATATAGCAGGCCACGGCCATGTCGGCGGTGTCGTGGGTGTGCATTTCAATGGGCACGTCCTGCTTGCCAGCCGCATCCAGCATCTCACGGCAACGGCGCACCGCCTCACGGATGACAGCGGGCGTGCAGGTGCCCGATGCGTCCTTGAAGCAGAGGCTGTGGAAATGCATCCCGCTCTCCAGGATTTTCTTGAGCACATCGCAGTAGAACTGCGCGCTGTGGGGATAGGTGTCCTTCATGCCGGGAGGCAGGCTCATCATCGTGATGGTCGCCTGGTGCTGAAGCCCCGCCTTGTAGATGCACTCGCCCGAGAACTGCATGTTGCGGATGTCGTTCAGGGCGTCGAAGTTGCGGATGGTGGTCATGCCGTGCTTCTTGAACAGTTTGGCGTGCAGGTCAATCATCTCGCTGGACTGGCTGGTCAGGCCAACCACATTGACGCCGCGCGCCAAAGTCTGGAGATTGGGTTCGGGGCCGACTGCCGCGCGGATTCTGTCCATGCAGTCGAAGCCATCCTCGCCACAGTAGAAATAGGGGCTTTGGAAGCGCGCGCCGCCGCCCACCTCCAGATGGTTGATGCCGGCCTCGACGGCAGCCTTCAGGGCGGGCAGGAAATCCTCGACGATGACCCGCGCGCCGATGACGGACTGGAAGCCGTCACGGAACGACGTGTCCATGAAACGAATCTTTTTCATCAATTGCTCCTATGTGGGGTTGGTGGACAAGGCACTCAAGAACATATCGCAAAAAAAAGACTGGAACACTGTTCCAGTCTTTGCGAAAATCAATGGGTTTGCGTATAATGAATGGCGGCAGCGATGGCGGCAATCACTTCCCTGTCATCTTCACTCTTCGGGGCGGATTTCCTGGCCGGCTTCTTCACTTCCGGCTCGGGCATCAAATAGGCGTATTTCGCGGAAATCTTCGCGGAAACCGTAGTCAAAAACGCCTGAATCAGCAGGAAGGCCAACGTCGTGCCCATCCCTGCAACCAGAAGAATCAACGCACTTTGCATTCTTTTTCTCCAATCGGTGCGGAAAAACGACAGGGAAATTTTGCCCCGTCATGGTAAGGGAAACTGGCTTAATATAATCGGCAAACCGTTTTTTTCCATTCGTTTTCGAGAAAAATCAGAGATTTCCACTGCAAGCAGGTAATGCCTCACTGACTGATATTGGCTTATGCAGCAGGGCGAGCTGGCGTTTGGGCACAATGCCCCCTGGCCGAAGCCTCATCTTCGCCTCCTTGGCTGGCCGTAAAATCCAGGCGGATGAGTCCGGGCACAATGCACCCCTGGCCGGAGCTCATCGGACGGCAACGGATGCTAGGCTGGCGCGGGTGCGGTGTCTGATCCTCGTCGCCTTCTCCTCAGCGTCACGTCGGGTCTTGGCAGTGCGCCCGCGGCGTCCGTCGCCGGTTCCCTGGCCATCGCGTCAAGGAGCCCCACGAGCCATCTGTAGGGATCCTCCCCCCTGACTTTCACGGTCATAAGCACGCTGGTTATGATCTCCCTGTTCCTGACCCCCCCGGCCCCCTGGCTTCCCATGCTGATTTTCCTGGCGATGACCGTCGGTCTGACGGCGCGTTCTGCCGCGTTGTTGTCGCACTTGACCCGCCTGTCCCCAACCCATTCGAAGAGCGAGTCCCATTTCTCCCGCCAGATGTTCTGATACCCCTGGACGCCGCTGTCCCTGGCCTCGGCGAACACGATTTCCCTGATTCTGGCCCTGAGCCCCTGCGCCTTCCTGTAGTATTCCCCGTCGGGGATCGCCGTGTCGGCGCACAGCCGCATGCTTTCTGCAAGCAGCGGGCGCAATGCGTCGTGGAAGCGCCTGACCTCGTCGTTCCCGGGGGAGTAGTCCAGCAGCTTCTTCAGGTCGCGCTTCAGGTGCTCGAAGCAGTACTGGTGCCTCACGTCCAGCGGCGAGTAGCCGCCGTACCGGTCTGAGTTGACGATGGTCTTCCCCTCGTGGTCACGGTATTCCTCAAGCGGCGTCCTCCTTGGCGGCGCGGCGGCGCCGTCGCCGGGCAGTGGACGGCTGCCCGCAGTCACCTCCCGCCCCTCGCCATGCACGGCGTCCTCCCCGTCTTCGTCCGTCCCGGGCGACGCGACGACGCCGGCCGGCCTCCTCCCGTCGGCGTACCCGAAGAACTCGGCGGGGACGGAGGAGGAGCGAGTGCCTGGGAAAAGGTGCAGGGAGACGTTGGCGTTCCAGATCACCCACGCATAGCCTTTCACCCCGTCCGTCCACCAGGTCGTCTCGTCCATGTGCACGTTGGACTGCCGTGCGGCCTCCAGCCTTGTCTCCTCGAATGCGGGCAGGAGCCTGTCGGCCACCGTGTCCATCATGGAGAAGAAGGTGCCGACTCCGACGCCAAGCTCCCTCGCGACGTCGCCCGAGGTGTGTCCCTGCACGTAGAACTTGACGGCCCCCGCGGCGAGGAAGGAGTTCGAGTGGGACATCCGCCTCAGGACATCCCCCGGCCTCGCGTAGATGACCCTGCCGCACGAATCGCATCTGAAGACGCCGATGATCGCCACCACGTGCTCGGTCCTGGCCGGAATGTACCGGTCGTACTCTCGTCTGCGCTCCCCGATCTTCGCCAGCCTCATCTCGCCGCAGCAGGGGGGGCGCCCGGAGACGTCAAGGCAGTCCTCATGCCGCGCCGTCGCGCCGTCCCCTTCGCGGAAGGGATGCCGGCCATGCCCCTCGTGGCCCGGCTTCGCGCCGCCCCTCCTCTCCTGGTTCTCCTGCGGGGAATTGCTCTTGAACGGACGATCAGTGGAGGGGCCGCCGGCCTTCCCGAATGGGCTTTCAGTCCCCTCCCTCACATTCAGCCTGTGCTTCAGTGCGCTGTTCTCACGCACAAGGTCCGCTTGCCTCCGCTGAAGCTCCGCGTGCTCGACGCCCAGTGCATCAGCCTTCGCCCTTGCCTCCCGCAGATCCGCCATGGCAAGCGCCAGGGACGCCACTGCCGCGTCCCGCTCCCGGCGCGCCTCGTCCCGTTCCTGCCTGGCCAGCGCAAGCTCCGAGCTGCGCGTGTCCAGCTGCCGGCAGAGGCCGGCGATGCGCTCCGCCGCAGCCCGGCTGTCCGCGCGCAGCGTCGCCAGGCATCTTTCGGAGAAGGCGAGCCTCTCCTTGAGGTCCTCCGCCTCCGCCGCGGACGCGGAGGCGCGCACCCCAAAGCGGAAGCCTGCGGATTGCATTCGGGTGCGCCCGCTCATCTGCCACCCTTTGCGCCACGTGCGCAGCCTGAGCGTCCGGGGGAACGGAGCCTGAGCAGAGCCAGGTTGATCTCGGAGACGCGGTCGATGAGGCCCAGAAGGCGGTTGTACGACGCCACCGCCGCGGCGGCGCTCTCCTCAAGGCTCCTGGGCACGTACTGCTGGCATTTCCGCCCGTCCCTCACGATGGAGAGGCACGTCACCGGGCCGTGCCTCTCGCCCGCATGGCATTTGCAGCCGGGCCGCGAACAGGTCAGGTAGCGCGAGAAAAGCGACCCGTGCACCAGGTCTCCGCAACCGGACATCTCGTTCATCAGCGACGCCTTTTCGGCCTCAAGTTCCTTTTCCGTCTTTCTCATGGGCATGGCTCCTGGTTGAAAACACTATAATATCACCCATAATTCGTGATATGCAAGTCACGACCTCAAAAAAAAAATGAAAAAAAGCAAAAAAAA
>JAFRLP010000283.1 GCA_017431185.1 Victivallales bacterium
AACTCTTCATCGGGCCGGATTTTGAGGACAAGGAGACCGTGTACCACCTCATCATCACGGCGGGCAATGTCCTCTGGGACGCCCAGCAGTTCGCCGCCCTCCGCGCCGACAAATCCTGGAGCTCCAACGCGACCACGGAAATCATCCGCGAGGCTGACCGCTGGACGCTGAAAATCGCACTCCCTGTGGACGCTCTTGGCGTCACCGACCCCAATTTCGCGCCCGACCTGCTCCTGCAAGTTTACCGCAGCCGCAAGGCCGGCGGCTTCCTGGAGTCCTCCGCCTGGATTCCCACTGGCGAGGGTGCCTATTTCCAGCCCAATCGTTTCGGGCGTCTTAAACTCGGCAAGTAATCAACTACAAAACGGAGAAACCAATGACTGCCAATGAAATGAAACCCATCGTGGAGGCGCTTTTGAACGCCCCTTCCTGCTGTCCGGAACTCAAGGCCGTCGCGCAAGCGTGGCTAGTCGCCGTGGGCACCAACCAAGAAGCCACCGTCACCGGCGCGCTGCTTCAGGAGGCCCGCGAGGACATCTGCACCATCGAGCACACGCTTGGCTTTTTCGAGTCCCCGGCCGCCGAATAGATTTTCGGAGCCGAGAAGGCAAAGGCGATGGCCGCCCATGCGCGGGAAATTCAGTCGCAAGGCGCCAAATGGTGCGACTGCCCCGCGTGCGCGGCCTGTGCCAAACTCCTTGGTCTATAAAGCAACCTCTTTGTTTCCAGTATCATGTCTCGTCTGATTTACGCCTCCAGTGAGCAAAGTGCCGACCTGTGGTATGTCACTGGCTTCCATGTCCCCGACCCAATTCTGTGGTTCCAGACCGGCGAATTAAGTGCCATCGTCGTGGGATCGCTGGAACTGGGGCGTGCCCAAAAGCAATGCAAGCCTGGCGTGACGGTCATCGACTCCGCGAAGCTACGCGAGTTCTTCCATCTGCCGGAGGAGACTGAAGAGGAAAAGAAGCGCCATTGGTTTGTGAAGCAGGTCTCCGCAGTCGCTCAGGGCACGGGCGAAAATACCTGGGAGGTCCCAGAGCGCTTCCCGCTGGTCTTCGGAGATCTTCTGCGCGAGGCAGGTTTCACCATCAAGACACAGTGGAACTTCTGCCCGGAGCGCGCCGTCAAGTCATCCGAGGAGATTGAGAAAATCCGTCACTCCGAACGGCTGGCGGAAGCCGGGTTGGCACAGGCGGACGGCATGCTCCGCTCTGCCATCATCGGCGACGACGGCTTCCTGCATCTCGGCGGACATATCCTCACCGCCGAAGAACTGCGCAGCGCCATTGACCTCGAAATCACCCGCCTCGGCGGGCTGGCGCAAGGAACCATCACCGCCCCCGGCCCGCAGGGCGCCGACCCGCATCAGCACGGCGAAGGGCCCATCCGTGCCAACGAACCCATCGTGATGGACATCTTTCCGCGCGACCAAGAGACTGGCTACTTCGGCGACCTCACCCGGACGCGCGTGAAAGGCAAGGCCCCGGAGGTCGTGCGAAAGGCCTACGAGACCGTGCTTGCCGCTCAGGAGAAGGTCCTTTCGCACCTCAAGGCAGGCGTGCAAGGCAAGGAGATGCACAACATGGTCGTCGAGGACTTCAAGGCCGCCGGCTACGAGACTGGAGCCGATCCTGAAACCGGCGTTTACCACGGCTTCTTCCACGGTCTCGGACACTCCGTCGGGCTGGAAATCCACGAGGGCCCAAGCCTCTCTTCGGGTGAAGAACGTGCGATGGTCGCCGGCAATGTCCTCACCGACGAGCCTGGCCTCTACTACCCCGAATGGGGCGGCATCCGCATTGAAGACACCGTCGCCATTACCGAGACTGGCATCGACAACCTCGCCGTTGCGCCAAAATATCTGGAAATCGAATAGCCATCTACCAAAAACAACCCAATTCAACTATGATAATTCGCCGAACTCTTCTGATCGCCTCGCTGCTGACCGCCCTTGTTGTGATGCCATTTGCCAGTTGTAGCAAAGATTCCAGCAAAGCACAGGAACCTTCGCCCGAAACCCTCGCTACCAAAGCCTTCGAGGAGGCGAAAGCGGCCTTTGGTGCCAAGGACTACGAAAAGGTCGCTAGTTTTCTCCCACCCGAAAACCGTGAAATGATTTTGGCGGCCCTAAAGAGCAACTTCATGAAGGTAGAACTCGGAAATATCCTTTCCACAGAAAAGCGCGAACAGGATATCCTGATTGTTTGCGAGGCAAAAATCGGAGATGACGCCGGCACGTATGATGTCCCGATGAAAAAAGACGGAGATGTCTGGATCATCTCTATCGGAGGAATCAAAAAACACGGTGAATCAACACCCAAATAGGTATGGTATTAAGGCATTTGCCCTCGCATGGCTAATATAACATACGAGGGCATCTGAGGGGATATCATATCTTTAACTTGCCACCCCATATATCCAATATCGGCGGCCAAAGTCATTGGTCTGTATTGAAACCTGCGAAAAGGCTCTCCCAGGAAACCTGTTTCTTTCATCGTATGCTTTTATGGCCCCAAGCTGATTTTCCATTCGCCGTTAATCTTGCTCATAAAGAATGGGCAGGGCACGTTTTTAAATTTATAATGAATCTTGGTAACGATGGTGGACCTGTCACCCTCTGTCTGTTCTGAGACGATTCCCAGAAGTTTCCACGAAATCATTCCATTGTTGACGCCCTTAAGCCACTCCCGCAATTCTGACAACGCTGCAGACTGCGGAGAGAGGAAATCAGCCACTTTCTCGCCATCCTTGTCGGAAACTGCCTGGAGGAAGTCTTTCAGCGCAACCACCGCTTCGGATTCGCCGACAGGAGCAGAATCATTCTTCCTTTCGCCACGGCCTATTTGCATATCCTGGATTCGCCATCTGCCGTCACTCTTCAATAGGAAGAATGAAGTGATCTCATCATTCTCCATATTCACTTTTGCGATAACCAAGGAACTGTCGCCATCCGTCTGCTCAGAGACAAATTCCAGAAGTTCCAACGAATTCTTGCCTTTGATATCTGCAACAAACTCCGCCACCCCCGCATTTGAAACAAAAAAACTAGCAATTTTCTCGCCATCCTTGTCGGCGACCGCCTGGAAGAAGTTCTTCAAGGCAGCCACGACCTCAGAATCGGCGGCAGGAGGGGAGGTTTCAGCGACAGGAGGGACATCCATTTCTTCTCCGTCATCTACTGGCATTATACTCAGGATCTTCCATTCGCCATCAACTTTCACCATGGAGAAAATGCCAGCCATTTCGATCTCACCAAGAACATCACCTAATTTCACAATCATCTTCACGACGATGAAGAAACTGTCGCCTTCTGTTTGCTCCGAAACGACTTCCTGAAGAATAAACGGGAAATTACCATGGTTGACTGACTCTGCCAAATCCTTGCTATCCCATTCGGATGCCGCCCAGAAGCTTGCGGCTTTTTCGCCATCCTTGTCGGCGACCGCCTGGAAGAAGTTCTTCAAGGCATCCACCGGGGCGGACTCGGCATTTTCCCGGTTTCCCTTCTCAGGTGGAACCTGAGAAATGAGCTTGTCTTCTCCTGCCTCGGGTTCTTTGTGAATCTCCACGTGGCCATCAAGATACAAGACCACCTCGGCGTTTTTGTGGTTCCTGCAGACCACTGCCGGCGTAGCCCTGTGATGTTCAAAGCTGGAATAGTTTTTCCCGGCCACCTCCGGCTGCAAAACATAGGGGACTGGCGTGTCGCCACACGTGCAACTTCGCGTCTTCAGAGGCAGGTAATCGTCATCCAATTCATCCAGAGAATTGGGCAATAACTCATCGTGATCGTATGAATACACTACCAATCCCAAACCGGCCACCTTAAGATTCATTTCACAAATATCGAGGTTCTTTCCCTCTGAGGTCTTGTATGGCTCTGCATCCTCAACGAGCCATTTCCCATCCACTTTTCTCATTGTGACGTCCCAGCGGGCACTTTCACCATCCGCTTTGGCTTCGCAGACAATCAGGACTTCATCCTCCCCTTTCTCTTCCACAGATTCAATGGTCCCCAAAGTTGGCAAGTGAGTCTCAAGCATTCTGGCAAACTTGGCGGAATCATCTTCCTTCGCCATTCTTGCCATTTCTTTCATTTCCTGCACTGCTTCCGCCGGGGCAGGCACATAATCGAAAATCCTGTCAATGTCTTGGTTGGACACCGCCGTTGTGAAGTCTCTCAAGGCAGCCACGGCGGGATGCTCGGCATTTTCCCTTTGCGTGACTGAAGTCTCTGCGTCGCCTTCGGCGTCTTTGCAGTAGCCGACCAAATGGAATGCAAAGAGCGCGGTCAGCAGGATCATGGCGAGAATGTGATGGATGCGTTTCATGGCATAATGGGCTCAGGTTTAGAAAATGTCTTTAAGGACTTAATGGCGAACACCTCTGGGAAAATACTCATGAATGCTTCCACAGTGGATATATTGGTTAAGATAATGTGGCAAACATATTTTACCAAGGAAATTACTTAGGAAATAATATCTTTAACTTGCCGGAAAGTCGCAAATGGGACATCTGGGACGATTGGGATATCTCGGACACTTTTTCTTTCGCCTCATTTACCCCACCGAGGCAACAATGGAGGCGAGGAGCAAAACACGTTTCAGTGCTCGTCCCTCGCCCCAAGGAGCGCTCTATGCGTTGTAGGTGGAGGCGGAGGTATTTCCGCTGTGGCCGATTCAGTTGGTGTGGAAGAACTGCCCGCGCGGCTGGTCAAGGCGCTCGTAGGTATGGGCACCGAAGTAGTCGCGCTATGCCAGAGATGTTTATTGCCTGACATTCTGGATCATCCACTTTCCGTCGATCTTCTCCAAGGATACCTCAAAGGTTCCAGATTTTTCCATGTCACCCATTTTGCTCACCGTCTTCGCGACGATGACAGCGCTGTCACCCACCGTCTTTTCGGAGACGATTTCCTGAAGTTCAAGCGAAATGACTCCGGCATTGACCAGCGGGACCAGCTGGGCCTTCATTTCCTTAGAGGCGATGAACTCACCGACTTTCTCGCCATCCTTTGCGGCGATGGCCGCGACGAAGTTCTCCAGGGCTTCCAATGCGTCCGACTTGGCGGGAGGAATCTCTGCTGCGGGAGCGGCCTCATTCTCCTCGGCCTTGTTGCAACTGGTGAAAGAAATGGCGAGAACAAGAACCAAAAGGGATGAGAAAAGAATACGGGAAAGATTTTTCATGATATCAAAATATGGAGTGAAGTTTCAATTTGAAAAATCAAAATTAATATAATGCACTTAACATTGCAATGCAAAGGCATTGTTTTGGACGGGGAGATACAACTCGAAAAGCCGCATGACGCGAATCTCGTTTCGTAAAGCACGGATGACTTAATCACCTCTCCAACACGGGCAGTTCGCCAGGTTCGCAGTGTTCGATGGCAACTTTCACCTGCTCCGGCGGAAGGCTCTCGACATGGCCATCGGCAAAGCCGACAATCTGGTTCTCCTGATGACCAGGGCAGACCAGAAGAACAGTACTGGCACTGGCTCCCAAAGACATAGTTTTTTGCCCATTGCCAAAATATTGATATTCTCCGCCGGAAGGACATTGCCACAATTTTGCATCAACATCTTTTGCGAGAAGTTCACGGTAATTATCCGCAGGAGGAAGACAATCAGCGTGGTCTTCGACGTACAATAGTATCCCCAGAAGAATCATCTTCTGGTTGTTTTTACAAGAATCCATCTTGTTTTTTTCGACAGCCCGGCTGATTGGTCCGCCAGTGGCGGCATCAGCCATCAAAAAAGACATTCCGACAATGACGCATACCGCAAGAAGATTCAAGACCAGACCGGCAATGGCCTTGCCTTTGGTCTTTTCCATGCAGACCCCGACAATGCCAAGAATCAACCCGATAATGGCAGGAATCAGCACAAACCAACCCACGCAGGGAATGAAACTGATAATGAGGGAGATAATCCCAATGACCAATGTTGCAATGCCCATGAAAGACTCCTTGAATGGCAAGTAGTTGAAAAGCTTTGAGAGGCGATTTAAATCGGTAATGTCAAAAAAAAGGGATAAGAAACAGTTTTCAAAATGCATCCAAGGCGCTATTTTTTAGAAAGTTACCACACAACCTAAAAAAACAGGAGCATCGGATGCATACTAAACTTAATACGTCTTTGTTTTTTTCACATCGGACGAACCATTTTCTCTGGACGAGCTGGTGCTTCGGCTCAAAAATCTGTTCGAGAGCCATGCCTACTGCTCTGTCCTCCATGCGTTTCTGGACCTTCTCCAGCGCAGCCTTGTCGCCCGGGCCGCCGTCGGGAGGCTTTCTCAGTGACATTCGAAATCACCGGAGTGACAAAATCATCCCACAATTTTTGACTTTACCTTAAAATCAGCGGAATCGAAGGATTCCCGCGTTTTTGGAAAAGTCATCCTTGCAAGCCGTTCTTTCCCAAAACGGATGAAGTCACGGATGATAATAAAGCCAGAACAAAAGCACCCCCAACAAGCCACTGCCAACGCTCGTTGCAAGGTCTATCCAGATGAATGACTGCGAAAAAATGACTTTCCGTAATTGAAGCACGAAGAGGCACACCCGGAAAACAAGCTGAATCACATAACAAACCAGAAAGAACGCTAACGGCAGATTAATCGGAGTTCCATCCTTCAGGAAATTGTAGGTCATGGTCGTATACCCGCAAAGAATACATTTCCGGCCGGTGGCCGCCAGATACGGACACCGGAACGCCTTCATGAACGGGAAGAAGCAAGAGGAACAAAAATAGATTGCCACCCAAATCGCCAGTCCGAGGAAAACCCAATTCAAATATTGATAACTTCGATTGGAAATGTGAAAAGAATACATGGCGCTTATAATGATTCTTGTTCCGTAATTTCCATGATTTCGTAATTTCGTATCTATTTTATACAGAAAAATTCCCCAAACAACCTACGCGAGCACGTTGTTTGGGGAATTGGAATGTATTCCCTAGGAATACGATGCGCCAGCGATTAAGCATCCACCGCCGCCGCCGCAGCAGCAAACAACAAATTCCACGCGACAATAACAGCGACAGCGATGATATTCAGGACCAGGCCGGCCACGGCGGTTCCTTTGGGCTGATTGTTCTTTTTGGCAGAGGCGATGCCGACGGCGCCCAGAATAATACCCAAAACCGCAGGAATGAATGCAAATTGACCAACGCAGGGGATAAAACCCAGAATAACAGCGATGATACCGATGACAAGTGATGCTACACCCATTGTTTTCTCCTAAGTTGAAAAGTTAAGAACAAATGAAAAAACGAAAAAAAAGTAAAACTGCTTTACTTTATCATATAATTATTAAATTGCAAGGTTTTTTATTAAAAAAACGATTTTATCGTATAAAGTCCATCGTCCGACTTTCTTCGGCGGTGTCAATCGGATACCCGTTTTTCAGCCAAATACACAAAGAACACACGAAAAACAGGGGTTCCATTCTGCCAATGTCTTCTACCCGAACAAGGCGCAAATCACCTCTCCAACACGGGCAGTTCGCCAGGTTCGCAGTGTTCGATGGCAACTTTCACCTGCTCCGGCGGAAGGCTCTCGACATGGCCATCGGCAAAAGCGGCATTCTGTTCGCCACCATGATCTGCTGTGCAGACAAACAGGATGGTGAAGTTGGGCTTTTCAATCTCGAATTTATGCCCATTGCCGAAATACCGATATTCGCCTTCCCCTCCACAGCATTGGAAAAGTCCTTTGTTCCGAGCATAATAATCCAGAAGCTCCTGCCAATTTCCTGTGGTGGCATCATGTCATCGAAATCCTCACAATACATTGCCAATGCTAAAAGCAATTGTTTCTGCTGATTCATGCAGGCAAAAGTGTAGTCAGGCTTTCGGCTCCATTCGGTCGGCACGCCGTTTTTCCTGAACGCCCAAAAAGTCCATCCTGCAATGCAGGCCATCGCGAGCAGATTCAGGATAATCCCTGAAGTGGCGATTCCCTGGCCCGTTTTCATGCGGCGGCGACCGGCGATGCCCAGAATCAGGCCGGCAATGGCAGGAAGCGTAGCGAACAACAAGCCGACATAGGGGATATTGCCGAGAATAATGGAGATGATGCCAATGACCAGTGCCGCCACGCCCATGAAATCTTTTCCTTTGCCTATGGTGTTGGTAAATAACTCCCCTTTGGACTGGCCAAACCAGTCCAAAGGGGGCACGATACTGCAAGGTTCAAGCCCTGCGTTCTATGCGTTGTAGGTGGAGGCGGAGGTATTTCCGCCGTGGCCGGTCCAGTTGGTGTGGAAGAACTGACCGCGCGGCTGGTCAAGGCGCTCGTAGGTATGGGCTCCGAAGTAGTCGCGCTGCGCCTGGAGCAGGTTCGCGGGAAGCCGTTCGGTGGTGTATCCGTCGAAGTAGCTCAGCGCGGAGGTCATCGCGGGCGCGGGCAGTCCGCTGGAGACTGCGGTGGCCACGACCTTGCGCCATGCGGGCACCAGCTTCTCGACCGTCTCCTTGAAATACGGATCCAGCAGCAGGTTGCTCAGTTCGGGATTGCGGTCGTAGGCCTCCTTGATCTTGCCCAGGAAGACGCTACGGATGATGCAGCCGCCGCGCCACATCAGCGCGATTCCGCCGTAGTTCAGGTTCCAGCCGTAGGTCTTGGCGGCGGTGCGCATCAGCGTGTAGCCCTGCGCATAGGAGATGATCTTCGCCGCAAAAAGTGCCTGTCGGATCGCCTCGACGAACTCCTTCTTGTCGCCCGTGAACTCCGGAATCGTGCGGTTGAAGGCCTTGGCGGCCGCCACACGCTCGTCCTTCATCGCGGAGAGACACCGCGCGAAGACGGCCTCGCCGATGAGAGTCAGCGGCACGCCCTGATCGAGCGCCTCGATGCCAGTCCACTTGCCGGTTCCCTTCTGTCCGGCGGTGTCGAGGATCTTCTCCACCAGCGGGGAGCCGTCGGTGTCCTTGAAACCAAGGATGTCGCGGGTGATCTCGATGAGATAGGAGTCCAGCTCGGTGGTGTTCCAGGCCTTGAAGACCTCGTGCATCTCGTCGTCGGACATCTTGAGCAGGTCGCGCATGATCTGATAGGCCTCGCAGATCAGCTGGATGTCGCCGTATTCGATGCCGTTATGGACCATCTTCACGAAGTGTCCGGCGCCGTTTTCGCCGACCCAGTCGCAGCACGGCACACCATTCTCGACCTTCGCGCAGATGCCCTGGAAGATGGGTTTCACGAAAGGCCATGCCGCCGGGCTTCCGCCGGGCATCATGCTCGGTCCCTTCAGGGCGCCCT
>JAFRLP010000284.1 GCA_017431185.1 Victivallales bacterium
AGCCAGCGCAATGATGGTGTTGAGCACACCGCCGCCAGACTTGCGCGGAGCGGCCAGCGGCGCCTTGGGACGGGTGTCGCGGAAGACCTTCGGCTTGGGAGCAAGGGCTATCTTCTCCAAACGCGCCATGATTCCCGAATAGCCGTCTGGACGCCGGCCTGGGTCTTCCTCCAGCATCTCCGCCAAAAGCGCGGAGAGCGAAGGCGGCAGCGACGGGTTCAGCGTATGGGCCAGGGGCAAAGGCTCCCCCTCCGTGCCGGGAACCATCCCTGTGGCAAGTTGATAGAGCAAGGCGCCGACGGCATAGATGTCACCCGCCCGCGTGGCATTGGCGATGGCGCACAGCTCCGGGGCCGTGTAGGGTGTCGCGGGTTTGTTCAGCGCCACGGCCACCCCAAAGTCAGTCAGCAGCAGTTTGCCGTCATTGGAATCCAATACGGTGACAGGCGAGATGCCGCCATGCGCCATCCCTGAATTGTCCGCCGCCTTCAAAGCGCTGCAAAGTTGGGAGCCGACGTCGCATAGTTCCTCGGTTGTGGCCACGGCGTCCTCCGGAAAGGGATGGTGGCGACCGAATTGCGAGTTGACGTAGGTGCCGTCCTCGCTGTCACCGCAGGAATAGATGGCGGCGATGCCAGGATGAATCAGCTGGGACTGACGGCGCACGGCTGCCAGCAACACCTCCGCCGACTCCATATTCCGATAGAGCTTGACGCAGGACTCGCGGTCAAGGGCAGGCTCCAACGCACGATAGATGGTCAAGTCTTCATCCTCAAACAGCTTTTCCTCCAGCAAAATGCTTTTCAGAAACCATTTGGGAACGAAAAACGGCGCTCCGCAATCGGGGCAAGCCTGAGTCGTGAGCGGCTGCATGTCCGTCACATCCAACTTGCGTCCGCAATTCGGGCACTGGATTTTGATTGTTGAAGTCTCGGCCATAATCTGGTGCAGTTCCCTTTCGGAAGCAGGTGGGTGTACAGGCACTGAAAAAAGTCACAGTAAATTTAGCACATCAACTCAATGTTTTCACCTTGCCTGTTTGCAAAATCCCAAAAAAGTGGTATTTTATATATAGAGGCAATTGCAAAACTCTCATCCAACCGCCTTCACGGCGCGGCGCGATGGCCTCATCGTCCAGACTCGGCGTGGTCAGCATGCCCCGTTTTCGCCCGTCGCCCTCGCTTGCGGCGTCTTGGTGGTTGGGCGGCAGCTCTGCAATTACCTCTATGGTTTTTCTTGTTTCCTCTGTTGCCATCGTCTAGAGGCCTAGGACATCGGGTTTTCATCCCGACAACATGGGTTCGAATCCCGTTGGCAATGCCAGGAGAAGGCAAGTGAAGCTGTTGCCATCGTCTAGAGGCCTAGGACATCGGGTTTTCATCCCGACAACATGGGTTCGAATCCCGTTGGCAATGCCATTTTCCGACCGTCCGTCAACTTGCCGGACGGTTTTTTTGTTTCACGAAGGGCTACCAAAGGGCCAGGTCTTCCTGGACACCCTGCTGGCATTCCCTGCTCCAGGCGATGGCTCTGGCGATATTCTCCTCGGCGTTGCAGGGAGAGTCCACAATCGGCTCCCCGTCCTTGAGAAATCCGCGGCGCCTGAGAAAGTCCAGCATGACCTGGGTCGGATTCATCCTCACATAGTTCATGAAGCCATGCACGCCATTCGCCTCCAGGTGCAGTTCGGCTGGAATGCCCATGCGCAGCAGACGGCAATAGGACTTCACAGACCCCATGGGGGAATAGGGGTCCGCACCGCCGTGCATGAAGCATGCAGGGCAGCTGCCACTGTCAAAGGCGAAGACCGGATCGATGGCGACATCCTCGCCAAACCCCTTCTTTTCATTTGGCTCCAGAAGCCCGTCCGTCAGGACATAGGCAGGGCACATGGGAATGGCCCAAGCGATATCGCAGGGAACGGAGTCCGCCTCGTCAATCGGCGCGTATGCAGGTGACCGGGAGGAAAACGCCAGCAGCATCCCCAGATGAGAGCCTGCGGAACACCCCATCATCCCGATTTTCCGCGGGGAGAAGCCGCGCCTCTCCGCCTCCAGACGAACCAGACGGATGGCGCGCTGCGCATCCTCCCAGGCCGTCTGGTAGATGGGAATGCCCTCGGGACGCGGTGTGCGGTAGGTGAAATTCACGCAGTGAATCCCCTTTTCCAGCAGTTTGCTGACCACAGGGGACATCGCGGGAATGTCGCAGCATGAGTTGTATCCGCCCCCCGAAACGACGACCATGCAGAGGTCTGTCGCGTTCTTTTCGGACGGCGGCTGGAACCATTGCAATGTCGCCACGCGGTTTTCATCGGGGCGGAACTCAGGATTGTTCACCTCTTCCGTCATGGCCGCGAACTGATGCGGCTGGGCATCGGGCATTCGCCCGTCAGGCCAGATGCGTGTCTTGGGTCCTTCTGGATACCCGTTAAATGCCGATTCACTCATTTTCGTAAACAAAGTTGACAAAAGCCACGTTTTCACCGCACGGTATTTCGGGCGGCATCATAATATACACATACCCAAGGCGTTTTGCATCGCTGTACCCGAATATTTGTCCCCTAAAACATGATATCCTCCACCCCTTATCCCTGACCGTCTCGGGGGACGGGAATCAGGAACTGGCGGTATTGCGTGGGGGACATGCCGAATAGCGCCTTGAAGCGACGGCTGAAATGAAAGGCGTCGTGGTAGCCGTAACGGCGGGCGATGTCACGCATGGTGGCGGAGGTGTTGGCCACGTCGGCGGCGGCCTGACGCAGTTTGACATGTTCCAGATAGCGCTTGGGCAGCATCCCAGTGCGTTGCAGGAACTCGCGGCGGAACTGGGCGGTGGACAGTCCGCGCAACTCCGCCATCTCCGACACGCTCCACCAGTGTCCAGGCGGCGATGACTTGACCTTTTCCAGCACCCTCCCCAGCGGGTCATTGTCCGCCGGAATGTCGCCAGAACCAGACAAAAGCACCTCCCGGAGCAGGAAAAGCAGGTCAAGACTGGCGGAAAGCCAGGCCGACGGCTCGGGCGAGCGCGCCTTCTCCACAATGGGAATCAGCCGACGCTGTGCGCCAAGACGCAGGCGACGGCTGCGCAAAATGCCGCAGCGTCGCAGCAACTCGGGGATGCGCCCGCAGAAGCAAACCGTGTCTTCGCAATATGGCTGCGTGTCGGTTCCGCCATAGAGGTGCAGGTCGTCCGGGCAAATCAGCACGGCGTCGCCAGGGGTTAGGTCGAAGAATTCCTCACCAATGCGGAGCTGTCCGCCACCAGCGTACATGTGGGAAAGGCAGAAGAACTGGAAACGGCGCAATTGCCTCTTCTGGAAGCCCCCTTTGGGCGCGATATTGCCAATGCCGCCTTGTATGACCCAAAGGCCGAATTCGCCAGGCTCAGGCGGCGCCGCCGCCAGCAACTGGTGCAGGGCGGGAGTGATCAGGATTTTTTTGTCATTGTTCATGCAACTTTTATCTATGTTCTCTTGTTTGTCAATGATTTCAGGCACGATTATAGTAAATATAGCCGATGAAAAATGCATTGTCAACCAAACATTCAGGAGCAGACAAGATGAATGAACAGAAAGTGAAGGTGGCGGTCATCGCCTGTGGCAACCGCAGCCGTGCAGTGGTGAACAACCTGCTGAGGGACTCCAACCGCCAGGTGGAGATTGTCTCCGTCTATGACCCCGACGCATCGGAAATGGAGTTCGTGTGCCAAAGATGGAACACGCCCGACGCACTGCGCTGCCACAGCGGGACGGAGGCCATCAACGCGCCAGGCGTGGAATGGGTGATGATATTCGCCCCCAACGTCTATCACAAGCAGTACATCCTGGAGGCATTCGCGGCGGGCAAGCACGTGTTTTCCGAAAAGCCGATTGCCACCACGATTGAGGACGCCCAGGAGATCTACAACGCCTGGCGCCAGACCAATCTGCTGTTCGCCACTGGCTTTGTCCTTCGCTACGGCGACATCTACCGCAAACTGAAATCCCTGCTTGACTCGGGACGCTTCGGGAGGATTCTCTCCGTCGAGGCCAACGAGAACATCCGTCCCGCGCATGGCGGGTACATCATGCGCAACTGGCGCCGCCAGAGCGCCATCGCGGGGCCGCACATCCTGGAGAAATGCTGCCACGACCTGGACTTGCTCATCTGGATGTGCGGTTCCCTGCCCAAGACCGTGGCGGCCTTTGGAGGCAAGGAGTTCTTCCGCGCCGACAACCGCTGCATCGAGGAGAAATACGGCGCGAAACTGTTCACGACCTGGCGCGACCCGCACGCCATAGAGACCCCGTTCAACGACGACTCCGACCTGATGGACACCCTGGTCTCGATTACCGAACTGCGAAACGGCGTGCGCGTCGCCTTCAACTACACCATGAGCAACACCATCCCCGAAAGGCGGATGCTCTTCCACTGCTCCGAGGGCGTCATTGACCTGGAACTCTATTCCCTGACCATCCGCTGCCGCCAGCTGGGCGAAGAGCCTGTGTCCGTATATAGATTCGATGGGGATGGACACGCAGGCGGAGACGACCACATCATGCGGGAACTATTCGAGACGATGACCACAGGAAAGGTCCCCGCCTGCAGCGGCAGCGAAGGTCTGGAAAGCGCCGTGTTCGCCCTGGCCATTGACCAGGCCGCCCGCACACGCCAACTCGTCGATGTCGAGCCAATCTGGCGAAGACTGGAGCGGTAGGGATTGCTGCGTCACCGCATCGCCGTCCCACGTTTCCCCGTGTCTCTCCCTCAATGGGGCACGGGAAGGAAATGGCGGGAGAGTTCGGAGATTTGGCGGTCATCCAGGGCAGAGGTGTAGATGCGCGCCACCGCCAGGTCTCCCTTGAGAAACCAGACTCCGCCCCACCCCTTTCCGATGGTCAGGTCGGCGGTGCTGGGCGGGGGATTCCTCCATTCTGGCCTGATGGTCTGGCTGGTCTTTCGCTCGCCGTTGATGTAGAGCAGAACCGTCCATGTCCCCGAAGGATTGCGCTGAAGCACGGCGGCCAAGGAGCACCATTCGCCTTTGGGCGCCCCGCTGGCATAGACCGCGTTGCCGAAGTTCTCCCCAGGTTTGACTCCCATATTGAAATAGAGGTTGTTCCCGCGATAGCAGCCCAGCAGATACTCGTTCCCCTTGAAGAAGAGCATCCCGTGCTCCTTGTCGGCGGCCAGGCGCACGACAGCGAACAATGTTCCGCCGTTGGTCAGATGAAGGTCTCTTCCGTTGGGGACAACCATGAAGTTCCTCCTGCCGTCCAACTGAATGGAGCCTGGCTTTTCCTCGCCCAGCAGGGTCTCCCCCTGGATATGCGGCGGGGGCGTTTTCCCCCGGCACTCAAACGTCCCGTTGGAATAATCGTAGTCCAGAATCGGGTCTGCCGCCCAAAGAACGCTGCAAATTGCAGCCAACGCAGTGGAGCAGAGCCGCATTCCCATCAGTATCTCCAGTCGGCGAAGTTGCAGCAGCCATTGCGGTTGAAGCGGAACATCAGGAAGACCTCGCCCGTCAGCACGGAATCCAGAGGGAAATCGACCTCGCGGAAATCCGTCCATCCACTGGTGGCGGGGACAACGATTTTCCCGACTACCACGGCGTCCGCCAGGGATTTTCCCGCCAGAAGTTCAACGGCTCCCCCCGCGTACTGCTCTGGCACCGCGACACGCACTTGCAACCGCTTGACTTCTGCCGCGCCGAAATCGACATTGCCGTAGGAGATGAGGGAGCCTTCCGCGGTGTTGCCGAAATAGGCGCCAGTCACAGCCTTGGACAAGTTATGGAAGCCAGAGGCGTCCGACGGCGTGACCCACTGCCCCTTGGTCGGGCGGATGGTGCGCAGCGAGTCAAAGCGCACCAGGCAGTCAAAGGACTCCCCTGGCGTGAAAGTCGCAATCCTGTCCAACGTCCGCTGGATGCGGCCAGCCTCCTCCTGCGAGCCGTCAAGCACGACAGCCGAGGCGTATGGTGGCAGGACAATTTGTCCCGCAAAGGAGGCGACCGCATGCGCCCCCTCCAGGCATAGCCATCCCTTCAAATCAAGCGGAAAAACCTCCTGCGCCTCCCCCGTCGAATTGACGAAAACCCACATCCGCGACTTGCCCAGGCGATATCCGCCTGCCAGGACCACAGGCATGGTGACCGCCTCATTCTCCTTGCCGGAGGTTGACCATCCAGTCGTTTTCATCTGAACAGGACGGTCATATTCCACAGGCGGAAGCATCTCTCCGCCATTGAAATACGGGGTCAGGCAAAGCCGCAGATGCACCATCTTCTTGGCAAACAGACGTTTCAGGTCAGCGTGGTAGAGTTCCCCCGTCTGGAATTTGCCCAGTTTGAGTCCCGTCACCAGCGAATAGGCCATCTTGACGAAATTCGAGTCGTACTCCCCTTTCCCGTGGGCATTATAGACCAGGCACATATACTGCACCGCACCGCCATAGACCGCCTGGAAGCCAGGCACCTGACCGTCAAATGTCCAACGCCAGATGTGCGCTCCATCGAACAGGCTGACATACGGCTCGGAAATCTCCTCCGTGGTATGCGGAACATCGGGAAACCTCCTGCGGACAGCCTGATAGAGTACACGATAGCCCTGCCGATACCAGGCGTCAGGATCGTTCAGCGCATGACCATGGGAGGCGCTGAAGCAGAGTTGCGGCCTGGTCGTGGCAACCTGGTCATGGTAGATGGCGGAGCCTCCCATTCTGTCCATCCGGTCAAACAGCGAAAGCAGTTCCTGCCTCCAGCCGACGACGGCGGGACACATCTTGGCGAAGTCGCCCGCTCGGTAACGCTCCAGGGGCACACTGCCGTCCGCCAACCGCACGGCATATTTCTCGCCGAAGTCACGGTAGCGGAAATCGCCTTTGCCGTCAGGTGCGTCGTGGACTTGCCAGAGCAGGGCATCCGAATAGGGTTCCACTTCGCAGCCGCTTTTGCGCAGGCTGGCGATGTACTCGGGGATGAAGTCGCGAGGGCTGAACTGCGGCCAGCCGCCCTTTTTCGGGTCATCCCAGGCATAGAGGGTGCAGTAGAGCGGGACATCAAAATATTTGCGCAGGAGAGCAATCTCCGCCAGGCGTTCCATGCTGGCTTCGCGGGAGATGGCGGTTGCCTCGATGGCGACGGGTGCATCCAGGAACCAGGAGGGCGTGTCTCGCCGCGGGAGCGTCCCGACAGCCCAGTCGGCCTCCGCCATTGCCATGCGATGAAGCCGACACGCCTCGAACCATTTTCCGTCATAAAGCCGCATGGCAAAGCGGCCAGGGGAGTTGTATGAGTTGCCACCGCCACTCTCCTGAAGCGTGTGCCTGGCGGCCTGCGACCAGTCGATGTTCACCCCGCCCCGCTTGCCATACGCATTGAATTCCTTGGCGGTGCCGTGGTTGTCCTCCCATCCCAGGTACACGCCCCGCCCCTGGCCATAATAGGCCGCGAATTGCATGGTCATGGATTGGCTGGGATAATATCCCTTCTGCCCGTATTTGAAACTGTTTCGGGATGGATTGGGAATGACCACGCCGCACTGGTACGGATAGAACAGCGCATCCCCCTCGCCGGCATTCGCCAGCCGAAGGGATGGGAACACGACCTGCTCCACCAGAAAATCCGGGTTGTTGTTTTCCACGCGAAGGTCGGACGAGATTCCCCCATCGCTCAACAGAAAACCCGACTTGACCCGCGTCTCACCGACGCGCCATTCCACTTCGAAGCCGCCGTCCCGCCAATTGGACACGGCAAAGGGAAAGTCGGCAGAGCGGCGGAGTTCCCTGCGCCCGCCACGCATTCCCTTCAGTTCCCATGTGAAAACCGTATCCTCCACGACTGTACGCCGAGCCACCCGGTCATATATTCCCAGCACGGGTGTTCCACCCTCATCCTTCAGGGAGACCAGGACAAGCATTTCCCTTCCCACGTGCAGTCGAAGGCCATGCGCTCCCTTTTGAAGCGCACGGATAATCACCTCATCCTCTCCTCTGGCAAAGGACGCTCCCAGTTCGGCGGCGATGGCGCTGCCCGCCGCCACGGGTGCGGCATGAAGCGTCCGCAGAAGCCATTTGCCGAAAGGGGAAACGGCTTTCACGGAGTCCAACTGCGGATTATGCCTGTGCGCGGTCTGGGGCCTGGCCAGGCGTGAGGCATCCGCCAAATCGGCGATTTCGGCCTCGTTGAGGGCGCGTGGCTCGACGAAGATCTCCGCAATTTCGCCTTCCAGAAACCAGACGCCGCCCCATCCCCTGCCGATTTCCATAAGCGCCTGGTTCTGGCGCGGAGCAAGCCAGGGGAGTTTGCCGCCGCCAATGCGGTTGCCGTTCAGATAGACGGCGGAGAGAAAGCCGACGTCCCCCTGCGCCGCGTTGTCGTAGCGCTCGAAGGTGATGGCCAGGTGCGCCCAGGTCTCGGCCTCGGGAAGCGTGCTGGAATACTGGGCGGAATTCATCTTGCCATCGGCTCCGGTGACATTCCAGTAGAGCTGTCCTCCGTACCGTCCGAAGATGAAGTCGCTTTTCCCCTTGGAGAAGAGCATGTCGTAGCCGTCGGGTCCCTTGCGCTCCAGCGTCCGAATCTTCAGCCGCACGGCACAGGCCAGAGTGAAGCCGTCCCCCTGGAATCCCAGGCTCTCCGTGCCGGGGATGCTCGCGTAGGAGTCCTTGCCATCCAAGACCAGGACGCCCTTCTCCAGCCTGGCTCCGCCCTTCAGGCACAGGGTATCCGGCGCAATCGGGCCGGCGCAGACGACCGCGGCCACGAATGCCGCCGCCAGAAGACACCTTTCACGGTTCCAGTTCATCATCGCACCTCCGATGACCGGCGGCGAGGGCGCCGCCGCTTTTGTTTCCTGCGCTGTCTTGACGGTGGCGAGACGCCGCCGCCACCTTTACTCCTATGAAACACAACGTGTTTCCTGCGTTGTGTTGACGGCGGCGAGACGCCGCCGCCACCTCACTGCAATGTGTAGTTGAAGGTCTCGAATTTCGTGCCTTTCCGAATTCCCTGCACCGAACCGTCCAGGAACATCATGTTGTTGCGGCCCCGATGCACCTCGATGTTCGGGGCGTACTTGTGCGCCACTCCCGTGCCGATGGTCTCCCAGTTGTTGAACGTCTTGGCGAAATTCTGCCGGTCTATGCTCGTGATGATGGAGGCCAGGGAGTTGGTTGCATAGCCACTGCTGATGTAAACCATGTATTTCTCGTTCATGATGACCGAATTGGGCAGGATCGTGGTGGACTTGCGGTAGAGCCAACGCCCCGCCGCAGCATAGTCCACACCCCTCTCCAGCCACGCGCCGTACTGTGGTTTGTTGCGGCGGCTCTCGACATTCCATCCCGCGCTCTCCGTACCCTCGCAGAACGTGGTTGCTCCGTAACTTGACCCGAATGCCGTGCCCTGGCCGTTCTCATCCGCATTGTCCGACAGGGAGATGGACGGGCACATCAGGGCGCCCACCCCGCCTTGCGCACTGCACCAGGGGCGCGACGCCGTGCTGGTGGCCGAGGCCTTGCCCAGATATGCAGGGCAGAGCTCCTCCTTCCAGGCCATGGCGCTCGGCATGTAATCCTCGTAGTCATTGATGTACATCATGATGCCCAGGTGTATCTGCTTCTCCTTCGACGCGCAGCTGATGGCACGTCCCCTCTCCCGTGCCGACTGCAATGCCGGCAGCAGCATCGCCGCGAGTATGGCGATTATGGCTATGACGACCAGCAATTCAATCAGGGTGAAGGTGTCAAGGCGCTTTTTTGACATGATGTTGTCTCCTTTATTATTCATTCGAAGGATGATTGACGGGTTATCATGCTGCACGGGACAAAGCGGCGCAGAACCGGGTAATCCGGGTCGGCGCGCTTTCGGCGCAGGTAGTCCAGGGCCATCGCCCCCATTTGGCGGAGCGGCATGCGGAGAAAGCGGCATTTGAGCCCATCGAACAGCGGAACCAGGTCCAGGTCATCAAAGCACACCAGGCTGAACGAGTCCATTCTCGTCCTGCGGCACTGGAGATAGATGTGGTAGAAGCGCACCATCGCCATGGCATCGACAAAGAACACGCCGGAGAAGACGCTTCCCCGCAGGAAGGAGGCCACTTCGTCCGGACGTCTGACCAGGGCGTCCATCGGCAGTCGGAGATGCTTCGGGACAGCCAGTCCTGCATGGCGGTACGCATCTTCCCAGCCGCGCACACGATGCAGCAGGGGAACATACGGCGAATCGTCCGGAAGGTCTCCCGCCAGGACAATGGCGTCGCACCCCTGCTCCAGCAACTGCGCAACGGCATGTTCTGATTCGCGTCTATGGTCAACAGTCAGATATGCGGGTTCCGGCGCCGTGTCGCATTGGTTGAACAGCAGGACAGGACGTCGGGCGCACAGGAGACTCCGTACACGTGAAGGCAGTTTGTGGTTTTTGAGCAGCAGCAGCGCGTCCACGCACTCCCCGATGTCCGACTCGGAGAGGTTCTCCGAGGGCAGGGGGGAAAACATGCAGTTGGAGCCATCGGGGGATTGCCAAATGCCCTTCAGAATCTCGCCGTAGTAGAACTGGTATATGCCCGCCGACACCATGCAGTCCAGCCCGATGTGAAAATCCGCCGGACGTGCCTGGCGGCTTTCGCCCTCCCCACCGCTGACAAACGTCCCGATGCCAGGACGCTTCACCAGCAACCCCATGTCGCACAGCCTGCCCAAAACCCGCCGCACCGTCGGACGGCTAATCGAGTATTGCGCACAAAGTTCACTCTCCGACGGCAGTTGCATCCCCGGCAGCAATTGCCGGCTCTCCAACTGCCGACGCAGTTCCTCGTACATTTGTTGCGACGCGGGCATCGGCACCTCGGACTTTACATGTAACATTTCCTGTAAACACACTTAATATACTCCGATGCCAGGGATTGTCAAATGTTCAGCGTTCTAGTTGCCTTTGTTTTTTTACGTCTCCTTACTGGACAGGATGGCGGAAAACCGCTGATGAAAAAGGAGACTTTGGATTATGCCCTGAAGACCTCCTGGTGGGATGAAGAGCCCTTGACCGAGAAGGATTTGAGCACCGAAAAATGGAGAATGATCTTCGGCTTGGGATATGCGCTGTGGGGAGACCGTGAACCATTGGGCGAAATCTTCGGACAAGGCGGGATGGGCGGCTCGGAAGGCTACATGGACCGAAGGAAAAACATCATCGTGGCATACACTTGTTCCGTTGATCGCCAGAGGCTGATAGAGCAGATTTTCCATGCTGTCGGATTTCAGACCCGACATCACAGAGGCGTTCACGGGGAAATTGCAGATCGAAAAACAAAAAGTCCGAGCCAACCCTGAAAAGCCACGGCTTCTTATTTCGCCTGGACGGGCGGGCGTCAGAACTTGGTCTCCCAGGAGGGACTTTCCTCGCGGCTGAATTCGGGGGTGTCGCCGCAATCGGCGGTGATCCGCAGGTCATTCAACTGGAGATTGCGCACATACCGGGTATGGAGGGCGGTGTCGCCGCGAATGACTCCAGAGATGTTCTCCAGCGCAATGTCCTCCAGCACGGAGACGGGATTCCCCTCCAGCCAGATGGGCTGCTTGGCCTCGATGCGGAAATTGCGGAAGGACAGCCTGCGTATGCCGCGCAGGGCGATGGCGCCCTCCACGCCAATGCGGATGGGATAGCGCCCGGTCTGGATGTCGAAGTCCTCGAAGGAGATGTCGTGCATGTCCAGGAAGCCGGTGTCATCCTTCCGCAGATAGCGGTAGGGCTGCTCGCAGTGGATGCCTGAGCCATGCCCGCGGAAAAGAATCCCCCGGAAGGAGCAGTGCCGGATCGTGCCGTCGCTAGGGCACCCCAGGCGAATCCCCTGGCAACGGCTGTCCAGTACGCAATTGGTCACGTTGACCAGTTCGCACACCGCGTCCTCCGCCGCATTCTGGCGTATGGCGCGAAGGATGAGGCAATCATCCCCCGTCTGGAAGAAGGAGTCGCTGATGGCGACCTTTCGGCAGGAGTCGATGTCGATGCCGTCGTGGTTGGGCATCTGCTGGTCCCCCGTGATGCGGATGCCGCTGATGCGCACCTCCTCGCACTGAATCAGCCAGAATGTCCAGCCAGGCGAGTCATGGAAGGTCACGCCCTCGAAGCGGACATTGCGGCAGCGGAAGAACTGAACCATCCGGGGACGCGGATGCGGGGGCTTGGCGTAGGTGTCTCCCGTCGGCACATTGCGGTCATAGAACAGAGGTCCCTGACCGTCGATGCGCCCCAGTCCCGTGACGGCGACGTTCTCCGCCTCCGCGCAGGCCAGCAGGCATTTGCGGCTTCCCTCGGGGGTCACGTTGTCCATGCCAGGGTGGCGGAAGTCATCGTACAGGTCGGGAGAGCCATGCCCTTGCAGGACAGCCCCCGCCATCAGGTGCAGTTCGAGATTGCTGCACAGGTAGAGCGTGCCCGTCACGTATGTCCCTGGCAGAAGCGTCACCTTGCCGCCGCCCGCTTTCCTGATCTGCTCAATGGCCGTCTGAATGGCTGCGCCACTCCTTTCCTGAACTTTGATTTCCATGTTGTCTTCTCTAGTTGTCGCCACCAAATCGCGGCACACCAACCACTCCCCGCGATTCAATGGGTTTCAAAAGTGAGTGTGGATGGCTGATAGCCTGGCTCTCCACGACAGGGCAGTCCGACCTCCGACAAATGCAGACGGCAGCCGCGCCTGGACAACTCCTGCTGGACTGCCAGCGTCGGCACCGTGCCCACAGGAATATCCTGACGAATGGCGTAGGCCGCCGCCACACCCGCAGCCTCGCCACTGACCGCAACCGCAGGGATGGAGCGAACCAGTTCCCAGCCGTATCCTTCGGCGGAGATGCAGCGGCCTGCGACAATCAGGCAGTCGGGACCATCTTGGGGCAGCAGGGCGCTGAAAGGAATCTCCTGCACCGTGCCCACCGAACTCCAGTCCGCGGCCAAACCAATGGAGTCAGCAAGGAATCGGTTGTGGGCGTCGGTGGGCACCACCGTCCGCCCGACGATTCTGGCGGCGGTGCGAAAATCCGCCATGCCAGGCAGATGCAGCGGGAAGCGATGCTCCTTAGGCGTGGAGCCAGCGTAGCGTGAGCGCAGCCAGCGGCGCGACTGGAGCAGGAACTCCGTCACGCCCCGTGGTTCCAACGCGCGGTAGGGAAAGCCTTTGCCGCCTGGCACATTGCCGCAGAGTGCGCCACGAAGACCTTGAGCCAGACGGCTCCAGTGCGTCGACGCCTCTGAGGTGTCGTCGTATTCCAGTCCCCAAAGAGCCAAGTCATTCTCCCCCTGGACAATCGGAACGCCAGCCTCGCGGGCGAGTTCGGCGTCACCAGTGGCGTCAATGGCGCAGTGACAGGTGAACGCCCCGTTGCCGCCTTTGTTGCGCAGCAAAAGGCGCACCCGCCCGCCGCCTCGCGATTCAAAGCCCAGCAGCCATGAATCAAGCCAGAGTTCGACTTTCGCCTCTTCGAGCAATTCATCCAGAGCCAGAATGAACGCCGCAGGGGAGAAGGTGGTGCGAAAACGCTCCTGACCGATTTTCCAGGCGTCAAGGTCCATCCCTGGACCATACTTGACACTGGCGCGAAGCAACTTTTCGGCCAGCCCGAAACTGACCTGGTGCCCGCGTCCATCGTCAATCGGCAGGTAGAAGAAAATCATTCCGCCCGTTGCCAGACCGCCGAACCAGGCGGACTTTTCAACCAGCGCGACCTTTGCCCCGCCTTCGGATGCGGCAATGGCAGCCGACACGCCGGCAATGCCACCGCCGACCACTACTATATCGTAATTGCGTGTAAAGTCAATGCGCATGCTTGTTTTTTTTGACTATTGAGGCAATTGCAGGCTTCTCATCCAAGGCTGTGGCATGGGCGGTTCGGCCGCCCGACAGACCACCACGCGGTCTATCGCATAGCAGTCGCTGGACATGGAGCCCTTCACATAGCGCGGCCCGGCAACCTTCAGGGAAATGAACACATCCACCAGATTGTTCAGACCAGAGGTGTCGTAGAGTTCATTCAACTGAAGCTGGCTAAGCCAAGTCCAGTGCATCCATAGGAAGCACTTGGCGGAGAGCGTGGCTCGTCCCACGTAATACCAGTGGTATTGCTCGTCCTGCGGAAGCGCCTCTGGGGGCAACTCGGACTTCAGCAGGTTCTTGCGGTCGCTGTAATTGTAGATGCCGCAGCGAATGCCGCGATTCTCCTGATGGCTCTCCCAATGCTCCGGGTAGCGCCCTTCCCTGCCAATGATGCCGACGGCCTTGCCTCCAGCGGCCTGGGCGTCCTCGAAGACCGAATGGTTACGGTGGCGGGCCAAGGCAGGCCAGGTATAATCTCCCAGAACATCGCGATTCTCGAAACCTCGCAGAGGCGGTATGTCCGAAACGATTCCCTGCACAAACAGCGCCATATCCTCCTCCTGCGGCTTGACTCTGGACTCAGGCTCATACTTGCGCACGGCATAGGAGTGATTCGCCTGAAGCCGTGCCGCAATGGCCTTGCGCTCCGCCAGGCTGATGGGCGCAAGCTGTGCGCGACGCGCCAGACGGGCGTAGTCCACCGAGATGCGCTCACGTCCGATTCGCTTCAGGATTTCAGGCGAGTCGGAGGCCAGTTTCTCCGCCTCGTCCAGCCAGGCGAAGACCTTGGTGAAGAAGGTGTCGTCCAAATCCGTCCGCCGCGTGAGTGGCAGGTCGCAGAGCGAACCGTTGACGGCGGTGTTGGCTTTCTGAAGATAGTCGTGATAGGCCTGCATGGGCGGAGCCGCCGGACCGAAGAAAGCGGAGAGGAAACGGCTGATTTCGCGCTCGGCATCCAGAGAGAGGTCGTTGGCGAGACGGAGGCCAAGCCAAAGGCGCAGGGGGAGAAAAGAGGCGTACTCCGCGTCCCGACATTCGGCGAAGATGAAATCGAAGTGGTTCCTGTGATAGAAGCGCAGGGAGTCCACGACATTGAGTTCATTGGCGGCGGGGAAGCGCCCTCGGTCGGCGTTCAGGCACCAATAGTCCCAGATGCCCAGCGGCGCCCCCTGTTTCATCCACCCTTCAACGCTCTCCAGACTCTCGTGGTTGGATGGATGAAGATAGGAGCGTAGGGTATCGCGGTGCTCGCCATTGTACTCTCCCCCCAGATAGGCCAGTTCCACCCGCACATTGTGACGGGAGTGAATGCCGATGGGCGGCTCCTTGAGATTCAGCCAGAACAGAGACATCAGGGAAATCTCGGGGTAATCGGACTCAATGTCTTCCGCCAGGTCATTGAGAAAATCCAGGAACAATCCTGAAAGACCGTGTTTACGGGAGAACTCCAGACAGGAATCACACTGGCAATGGTCTGCGTTGTCGTTGGCGCCAAGAACATAGACGGTGGGCTGGTGTTCGCCTCGATAGTATTTGCGGTCAGACTCGACATACCCGCGAAGTTGCCGCTTGAAACTCTGCCTGGTCTTGGGATTGGTGTAGCAGATTTGGCCAGGCCCCGAGGCATTGACCGCCCTCAGTCGCTTTTTGGCGGAAATAGACCAGGAGAAGCAATCCTCCATGTCCGCCCCCCAATGCTCGGTGTAGTTGAAGAAAGTGTGGCAGGCCCTTGGCGCGCCTACCACTGGAAACACTCCCAAATCCCAGGCCACGCCCTCGTTATAGCGCTCATCGTGAAAATGGTTCTGTCGGTTGCGAAGGAGAAAGCGGCGCCGCAGTTCCCTGTCTGGCCCGCGGTAGGTGTAGAGTCCGCGATAACGGAAGGAAGGCTGCCCTGACCGACGAAAGTCGGCGGCCCAGGTCACCTGCTGTGCCTTGGGAATATGGGTGGACCATTCATCCATCCAAATGACTCCCAGATGGTTTTCCAGGAAGTCGTAGATGCCGTAGAGAAGTCCGTGTGGTTTGCCGCCTCGGATGGCCAGTTCATTGGCGGAAAGCGCGATTTGCTCCCACTCCTCGGAGGCAAATTGGCGCGGCGGCAACGGAGCGGCACTGTTCAGGAGGATACGCCGTGTGGCCGTTACCTCCGTGGCGACAGGCACTGGCTGCCCCAAAATCTGCTCCAGGTGGGTGGCCAATTCGCCAGCGGCGGCCTTCCCACTCATGGCAACGGGACAAACCACAGGCGAATGCGGTCAATGCAGTCATTCTGGTCTTTCAGGTAAAACTCCAATTCGCTTGTGCCAATGGGAACTGCAAAGGGAGTTTTTCCTCCCTTGGAAACGCATAGCGTTCCGTGTCCCCCAGCGGCAAGGTTTTCCTTGAGTTTCAAATGCTGGAAATTGGCCTGTTCCTCCTTTCCCGCCTTATTCGTGACAGCCAGCACCTCGGCACTGCGGAGTTTTCCCTCAACCGAACAGTAAAGAATTCCATCTTGCTTTCGGGCATTCAGATTCCTGGTGATTGCACTGCCAGGACTGACGTGGACAAGGTTCTTCAACACGGCTACAGGCCCGTCGCCATCGGATTTAAGGCGAATCGCGTGGTTCATCTCATAACCCGCGAAACCGTAGTGAAAAACCTCTCCCGCCTTTCCCAAGGCAACCGTGAAATAGGGACTGTTGTCAAATTCCTCATTGCAGAGTGGAATGCCTGGTTTCGTGGCGAAATCCGCCTCAAGAAGAGCACCGCCGCCCGCATCAAGAGCAACTGTCGCCTCCATGAAGAATTCGTCTTTTCTCACCAGGGAAAGAATCTGCGAACCGGCAATCTCCCTGACTTGACGAATGTTCGCTGGCAGAAGAATCCTGGCATCCTGCGGATTGTCACAGTCATTGTTCACCACTATGCCATATAGTTTTTCAGAGCCTGGCAGCCTGAAGGTCTCGCTTGAAACGCCTTGGCCTGTTGGAAAAAACGCGGGAAAACCGTTTTTCCGCAGTTTGAGCAGAAGCATCTCATTTCGCCTCACCAAATGCATCACCTTGGCGGAGGCAAGCATCTGCCTGGTCGGAGTACCGTCGAAATCCAGCATTCCCTCTCCGGGCGGAAGGTCGAAGTCCTGTTCCGCCAAAGGCTGTTTTCCCCAACTGGCCGCGCTCCTCTGCAACGCATCCCATTTTTCAATTTGCCGTAATAGTTCAGGGTCTTTGACATCCTCGGGCGGCGTTTCCAATGTCCTCGGCCCGTATAGCACGTAGAAGAATATTCCCTTGGCTCCGCAGCGCAAAGCCTCCCACGCCTGCCATCTGACCTCCCCTTCCGTCGGCATCCGCCAATGATGATACCCCCCCGCCAACGCTCTGAAATGGTTGCCGACACGGTAGTGGCGCCCCCAATAGCTCTGGAAAATCTGACCGCAAAACCAATAATGCTTTCCATGAAGTTCGGACATTTTTCCCGCGTTGAACAATGCATTGGAAAGCAATGACTTTGACTCTTTGGGCGTATTGGGGCCATTGATGGAGCGGGGCGCGAAGAAATAGTACATGTCGGTCATGATGACAGGGACGTTACAACCACGCATGTAGGTGGCGAACTGGCGATTCATCACGCTGAACACGCAGTCCCTTGCGGGGTCAAAGGCCTTTAACCTGTCCGAGACATAGTTGACCCACCCCAAATCGTGAAAAAGTGGTTCGTCCTTGAGGACATATCCAAGAAAGTTTCTCGCCCATCCGAGACGCTCAACCTCATTTCGCGCAACCGCATCAATATCGGATATTCGCTTGAATGGATGGTAGAAAAAGGTCAACACCTTGCTTTCCAGAAGCACTTGAAGCCCATGTTTCTCCGCCAGGGCCAACAGGCGTGAAACATCGTCGTCAAAATGGATGACCCAAATGGTGTCGTAGCCATTCTCCCGAAGGAGTCTCATGGTGTGTTCCGCAAACTGCCATAATTCCATTCCAGCGCGTCTTCCTGTGAATTCCGTGCGTTCCCAAGGCCAGAATACGCCAGTTGGAATCACCTCTTTCAGATGTCTGGTCATGCAGACGCCCTGCGCAGTCCTGACGTCATTCCCAAATTCGCCCTGCGAAACATTGCCCAGTTCAGGTTCGCCGTCATGCTTTGGCTCCGCCGCGTCCAGAAGAAATGCCCCCAGCAGGATGAAACCGAAAAAAAAGATTCCTCTCATGCCATGGTCCTCCTAACTCAATAGGTTATCATGGAATTGTAATGGAGCGGATAGTGATATGAACTTTCAGGACCAACCGTGACCTTGCCCTTCTCCGATTGCACATTGCCACCGACGCATAGCACATTGCCAGTCCTGCCATGATGCTCCATGCTGAAAAAATTTCCGCCGAACTCCTCAAATCCATAATAGAACACATTATCCTGTCCCCGCGGCTCCGTGTCAAACAGGAACGGGATGGACGAAGACGAATGCGAGTCACTTCCCTCCTTGTAGGCATTGTAGTGGGTTCTCCCCTGGTACAAGTCACCAAGTTGCCTGGTCATGCAGTAGCTTCGATTGTAGTCCTTGCCGCCCTTGATTGTCCAGGAGTACCTGTAATACGCGGCAGTGGGCCAGGATGTCCCCGCCTTCGTGGTGAAGTCACCAGGGCAATTCAGCAGCTTCCAATCCGGCACATAGGCGAGAAAGACCGTCCAACTGGGATACCCCGGGTTGACGGGAAGATAGCCGTCCTGCTCATCCGTATATAATGCCAGGCACAATCCAAACTGCCTGAGGTTGGAACGGCAGCTGGTGCTTCTCGCCGCATCCCTGGCCTTGCTCAAGGCAGGCAACAGCATCGCCGCCAGCACGCTGATGATGGCGATGACGACAAGCAATTCAATGAGCGTGAAGGACAAATGCTTTCCAATGCGAGCAGAGTGGAATGTCTTTGTCGCATCCAGAAGCAATCCGCCGAGGACGTCCGAGGTGTTGTCTCTCTGTCTATTTTTCATGTGTTCTCTCCGTTTTTGGAGTTGAAAAGCGGAAAAGGAAAGACGCCGATGCGGGGGAAATGGTTCAGGGCATGATGCCACCCCCCGACAGCATGGTGGTGTCCGCCATGGGGCATGCTGCCTTTCCGCTTGGATATTATACCAGTCTCCCAGATGATTTCAATTGCAAGAAAGCGCAAATATTCTTCCAAGGTAGGATAAAATTCATCGTCTGGGCGGACAGGGCGGAATCTCGCAGTCCAGAGCGTGTGGCCTGACCAGAAGCCGCTGGACGGGACGCTCGTGAAGCCCCAGAATGACCTCCCGCAGGAAATCGTAGCCGTAGCCCCAGAGTCTCCACTGGGCAAACATGGAGTGGTAGCAGCGGCAATTGCCCTGCTGGCTATGCCGTTTCTGGCGATTGCTTTCGCAGAGCACCCAGAAATCAGGCGGCAGCGGAAATCTGCCTTTTTCGCGGATGCGGGCCATCTCCTCGCGCAGGTCGGCGATGGAGAGCATGACCTCCGGAAAAGGTTTGCACCGGCATATAGCCGACAATTTCCCCTCCAGATTTTCCCGCAGGGGACGGTTCCAGGCGGAAAGCACCCTGTCGCATTTGTCCACAGGCAGCCCCAATGAGCGCTTGACTTTGCAGAACGTCTTCAGGGCCAGTTCGTTGTACCCCTCCATTCGCCCCGAGAAGAAGTAGGTGATGTGCCGATACCCCGCCTTCATCAGAGGCTCCAGAAGCCAGCGCATGTCGCGCTCCAAGTCATAGTCGATGGAGTTGACTGCGGGCGACAGAATGGGCAACTGGTTGCAGGAGACAAACGGAATCCCCTTCTTCTGGAGGAGATTCGCCATTTCCACGGTCAAGGCGCTGTTCATGAACAGCACGCCAATGGGCTGCAGCTCCGCCAGAGCACACCGGAAATCCTGGAACGTCAGTCCCGCGCAATACACGGGAGTGAAGCCGTCCAGGCGGATTTCCCGTTGCAGTCGCTCCGTATCCGCCGAAAGGACGCCCGACACTATCAGCACTCTTCCTGTGACAAGCGCGGACGTGTCTATCTCCAGCCCCGTGCGCAGGGACCGGCAACGCAATATGCCCCGCCCCACAAGCGGACGCAGCGCCTCGGTCATCGTCTGGCGCGCCACCTTGAACTCATTTTGCAGACTGCCGTTGTCCGGCAGTCTCCCCGTGTACAGACCGCGCCGAATCCGACGCTCTATCTCAACCGTGATGCCTGGTGCCTTTGCAGGGTACATTGCCAAAAATCGTTGAAAGTAGGATAAAAATCACTGGTTTTCCCGTCGTCGGAAGGCAGATGCCAAAGGACACCACCTAATGTACAAGCCCCTAAAACAAAAACAAATGCCGCCCTCGCTTTTTAAGTCATTTTTTCTTGAGCGCCAAGTAGGAACTCCGAACTTTGGCGTTTTTCCACTCCGAACTTTGGCGACTCTCCACTCCGAACTTTGGCGGATCAGGAGTAATCCCTCAGTCACTGATACTGGCCAGATGCCGTATTGGCCGCGCGGAGCGTGGCCTGCCAAACCCGTCTGTGACACCAAGCACGAGTGGCGGGTTTGGCAGACTGCGCTTCGCGCGATCAGTATCAGTCGGTGAGGGATTACGCTCAGGAAATACCGATTGCGGCGGCGCCGTCACCGCGCCTTGTGGCAAACTTCGGGTGTCTTTGGAGAAGCGTCTCCCAGTCATCCTCCCCCAGCTTGTCCCAGGCGCAGAAATCGGCCCAGAAGGGCTGTTCCTGAAGGAGAGCGCTCCAGTCCTCGCCGTCAAAAATGTCCCATGGGCATCTGTCGCCGAACTGGGGCTGTTCGAGAAGCAGATTCACCCAGTCCTCGTCATCCAGAGCATCACAACGGCAATGGCTTGCCATTTGCGGTCTAATCTGCAGAAGTCTGCTCCAGTCCTCGCCATCCAGCAGTTCCCACCTGCATCGGCTGGCGAATTGGGGCTGTTTCAAAAGAAGGTCAGTCCAGTCATTTCCGTTCAAGGCGTCCCACTGGCAGATGTCGGTGAATCCAGGCTGCCTTTGCAGCAGGAGTGACCAACTGGAGCCAGTGATTTTCCTCCAGTTGCAATGGGGCGCCAACTGCGTCCTATGGCCAACCAGAGTGGCCCAGGTGTCCCCGTCCCATTTCATCCTCTGCTCCGCAGGACATCTGTCGATGAACTGGGGTTCGCTATGCAACAGCGTCATCCATTCGCTTACTTCAAATCGCGAGAAATCGCAGAACTCCGCGAATTGGGGCTGCCATGTAAGCAGATGAGCCAAGGTAATGACATGGATCTTATCCCAATCGCGAAATTTCTCGGCGAATTGCGGCTGGTCCTCCAACAAGCCAGCCCAGTCTCTCGCATCCAATTTTTCCCAGTCGCATTTGTCCGCAAACTGTGGCTGTTCACACAGCAGACATAACCAATCACATCCGTCCAGGCTATCCCAGTTGCTGAAACGGTCTGCGAACTGCGGATGGTACATCAGCAGACGCCTCCAATCGATGCTCCTCATTTCAGTCCAGAAATGGTGTCAGTCGGCAAGTTCAGGCAAAAAAGAAATGATGTCTGTCTTCTCGTCATTGTCCAGTCTTTCCCACTGCAATTTGTCAGCGAACTGGGGTTGTTCTTTCAGCAGTTCGCTCCAGCAGGGGAAATGGGGTTGGTCATCATATAGTTTCTCCCAATCACAGTGTTCGGCGAACTGCGGCTGCCATACAAGAAGTCTGCACCAGTCCATGCCATTCAATTTTGCCCATTCGCAGTGTTTGGCGAACTGGGGTTGTTCCTCCAGAAGATACAACCAATTCTCGCCGTCGAATCTGTCCCAGCAGGCGCATCTGTCGCCGAACTGGGGCTGATGCTGCAAAAGAGACTCCCAGTCATCAGGGGAGAACTCGTCCCAGCAAGAGCATTGCCCGGCAAACTGCGGAGCGGCCTCCAGAAGACTCCGCCACACCTTCGCGTTCCTCTTTCTGGCGGGGCACCTGTCCGCGAACTGTGGCTGGTTGCCAAGCAGGCACTCCCAATCCGAACTCCGCAGCATCTCCCAGGGGCATCTGTCCGCGAACTGGGGCTGATGCTTCAAGAGAATCGCCCAGTCCTCTCCGTCAAGTTTCTCCCAGTCGCAGTGTTCGGCATATTCAGGGTGGCTTTCGAGGAGTTCACACCACAGTTCACCGTCGAATTTTTCCCAATCGCATTGCTTCGCCGTTTCGGGGTGCTTCTTGAGCGTAAGCATCAATCCAACGGATTCTTCGGAATAATCGTCTGTTTCCATTTCTTTCTCCCAGTGTGCTGTTCTCCCAAGGGCAGGCAACGGAAATGTCCTGGATGCTGAAAATCACGTGTGTCAAATGTACCATTTCCTACCAGAAAAGCAAGCGGCATCCGCGCAATTCCATCATTTCCCTATCACGACAATCCGAATAATTTTGGAAAATGCCCCCCCTGCTCTTGCGTCACACATAAAATTGGTTATAGTATTCCACTGACCAATTCTGGTCAATTTTCCAATGAGGACAGCCATGAGCAAGCGACTGACAGCGGCGCAGATAGGTTGTGGCAAATTCGCCACCTCCAATGATTTTCCCAACCTGACCCAGCATCCCGACGTGGATCTGAAATGGGCGTGCGACATCAACCTCGACAATGCCCGGAAAGTGGCGGGCGAATTCGGAGTTCCGCAGGTGACCAGCGACTTCATGGACATCGTGAAGGATCCGCAGGTGGATTTCATCAAAATCGCGACCACGCACGAGGTTCATCTTCCCATCATCGAGGCGGCGGCGGCGGCGGGCAAGCACATCTTCTGCGAGAAGCCCATGGCGATGGTGGACGCCGAGGCGTACCGCATCATCCGCGCGGTGCGCAAGGCGGGCGTCAAACTATGCGTCGACTTCAATCGCCGCATGTCCCCCGCATTGCAGGCGCTGCGCGCCAAGTGGCTGGCGCACGCCGCCAATCCCCGGCACAATCCCTGGCAGTATGTCGAGGTGAAACGCGCGCCGCTGGCGGAGGAGAATCTGGCGCACCTGAACATCCGCATCCAGGACGAAAGCGCGTCCTACGGAGTGGGGCACCTCGACCCCCTTCACGGCGGCGGGCTCATCATCGGCGAAACCGTCCACTGGCTGGATTTGGCGTGCTGGTTCTTCGCGCCGCTGCTTCCTGACCAGATTACCGCCTGGGGTTCCTCCCGCCTTTCGCATGGTTTGAACCTGCGTTTCCAGGGCGGGGCCAACATGACCCTGGACTTCTCCTGCTCAGGGACCTTCGACTTCCCGAAGGAACTCTACGAGGTCACCCATAACGCGGCGCTGTTCCGCTCCCTCGCCTTCGTGGAGAACAACTACTACGGGATGCCGGACAATGCGACGGAATACTTCCCGCTCCAGGAGGATGGCCATCCCGAACTGGGAGAGGGCTTTGCCGCCTACATGGCCAAGTACCGTCTCAGGACCCAGGAGGTCTCGGACCTCAAGAGCGCCGAGGACGCCGTGCCGTTCAAGCCGGACAAGGGCCATCGCGCCATGCTGGACGCCTTTGTCAAGTGCATCCAGAACGACACGCCCTCCCCCTGCGACGAACTGGCGGGATTCCGGGCGACCTACCTGGCCCAGCGTTGCATCCAGGCGATGGAACTGGGGCAGACTCTGCCCATTCCACTGGAGAAAATCACACCGATATTCGCCTGAAACACAATTGACAAGGAGACCCGCCATGAGTGAGAAAATCGGCTTTGGGATTATCGGCGCAGGGATGATTGCGGAACTTCACGCCAAATCCATGCAGTCCCTGGAGAATGCCCGCCTGGTCGGCTTTTATGACAATTTCCTGCCGTCCGCCCAGAAGCGGGCGGCGCAATTCGGCTGCCGCGCCTACGGCTCCTTCGAGGAGTTCCTGGCCGACCCTGAGATTCAGGCCGTGACCATCGCCACCCCATCCGGCCTGCACGGACAGGTGGCCATTCCCGCCGCACGCGCAGGCAAGCACATCCTCTGCGAAAAACCTTTGGAAATCACCCTGGACAAGGTGGACGCCATCATCAAGGCCGCCGAAGACAACCACGTGCTGCTCTCCCCCGTGTTCCAGCGCCGGTTCACCAAACCCGTCCAGCTGGTCAGGGAGGCCATGCGCAAAGGCCGCTTTGGCCGCATGATCCTCGCCAGCACACAGATGCGCTGGTATCGGACAGCAGCCTACTACAGCGGCTCCAACTGGCGCGGAACCTGGAAGATGGACGGCGGCGGCGCCCTGATGAACCAGGCCATCCACGTCGTCGATTTGCTTGTCCATATCAATGGGGCGCCCGAAGAGGTGTTCGCCTTCGCGGGCACCCTCACCCACTCCATCGAGGTGGAGGACACCCTCACCGCCACCGTCAAATTCCGCAACGGCTCCTTCGGCACCATCGAGGTCAGCACCTCCTGCGCCCCTGGATTCGCCATGCGGATGGAATTCTCCGGCAGCGAGGGAACCGTCGCCTTTGAGGACGAGAAGATCACCCGCTGGGAATTCGCCAACACCGCCCCCGAGGACGATGAGATCAGCAAGACCGTCGTTGTCCACAGCACCCATTCAGGAGGCGGCTCCGCCCCCATGAACATCAGCGAAAACGGCCACGCCAACCAAATCTCCGACTTGGCGGACGCCATCATCCACCATCGCCCCCCCACTCTGGACGGGCATGAGGGCCGCCGTGCCATCGAACTCATCTGCGGCATCTACGAGTCCGTCCGCACAGGCAAGCCGTTCTTCTTCCAGCATTGAGGCATTCTCATGCAACTGAGGTTCCTTCCCGTCACCATGCGTCTGCCCCTGAAATTCGGGGCGGAGACCATCCATTCCATCCAGATTGCGCATGTGGAACTGGAGGCCTACGGCGCCATCGGCCGCGGGGAGACGCCGCTGTCCGTGGGATGGGCCTGGCCGTCCTCGCTCTCCTTCGCCTTCAGGGAACGGACGATGTGCGAATTCTGCGCATTCCTGGCGGAGCGCTGGCCATCCCCGCAGGGGCATCCGATGACGGCGGGGCACCTGTTCCTGACGGAACAATTGCCCGCCCTGCTGGCGGAATACAATGCCGCGCACCAGGTGGAGATGCCGCATCTGGCGGCGCTCATCTGCGCCTCGGCGTTCGACATAGGCGTCCACGATGCATACGGACTCGCAAATGGCCTGCCAGTCTATCAAACCTACAACGCCCAGTTCATGGAGCATGACCTCGGCTGGTTCTACCAGGACGAAGCGTTTGCAGGCAAATACCCTCAGGATTATTTTGTCGCCGACCTCCCCGACGCCTTGCCTGTCTGGCATCTGGTCGGCGGAAAAGATTTGCTCCGCGACTCCGAATGCACAGGCTCCGAACCAGAGGACGGCTACCCCGTCACCCTCGAACAATGGATTCGGCGCGATGGCCTCAAATGTCTGAAAATCAAATTGACGGGACGAGACTCCGGCTGGGACTACCAGCGGCTTGTCGCAATCGGGCGCATTGCCCTGGAGCATGGCTGCACCTGCACCTCCCCTGACTTCAACTGCCTTGTCCAGAATCCGCAGTATGTCAATGACATCCTGGACAGATTGCAGGCGGAGCATCCCGATATCTTTGCCCTGATGCTCTACGTGGAGCAGCCATTCCCGTATGACCTGGAGGCCAACCGCATTGACGTGCATTCCTGCTCTGGACGCAAACCGCTTTTCATGGATGAGAGTGCGCATGACTGGCAGCTGGTCCGCCTGGGATATGAACTTGGCTGGACAGGCGTGGCGCTGAAGGTCTGCAAGACCCAGACGGGTGCGCTGCTGTCGGCGTGCTGGGCAAAGCAGCACGGGATGCAGCTGATGGTGCAGGACCTGACCAATCCCATGCTGGCGACCATCCCGCATGTCCTGCTGGCCGCCCATGTCGGCACCATCATGGGAGTCGAATGCAACGCCCCCCAGTTCTATCCGCAGGCCTCGCAGGCGGACGAACAGCGCCACCCCGGGCTGTATGAGCGCCGCAACGGCGTTGTCCGGCTTGACTCCATCACCGGACCGGGCTTCGGGTATTAGCGCCTGCGTCCAATGACCAATTTCACGCATCCAGGGTTTTCATGGCGAGGAAATCCCGAAAGCGGATGTGCCGAACAATGCTTGTGGAATAGTCGAGTTCATCTGTGGTGATGAGAATCTTCTGTGAAAGCGGTTCAAGATTCTCAAACGCGCGGAACTCGCGTTGGTACGCCTTGTCATCAGTGACGCTGTAGGCAACCTGGATGAAGTATTTACGATTGTCCTTCTGCGCCAGAAAGTCAATTTCGCTTCGTCCGTTGTCATAGACATGAGTCTGGTATCCCATATACAGCAGTTCGTTGTAAACCACATTCTCAAGGTTGTGCTCAAGGTCAAAACGCTTGTCCGGACAACGGATTGAGTTCAGCGACACATCGCTGTCATAGCATTTGCGGTGGAAGGAGAGCAATTGCTTGGTCCGCGTGGAATACTGCCCCAGCAAATCGATGGCATAAGCCATTTCAAGATACCCGATGTATTTCTGGATGGTGTTGTCCGAGCATTTTTGGAACTGCTTGACGGCCTTGTAAATGGAGTTTGCCGATACAATGCGGGCGTTGGAGCGCAGAACAAAGTCAACCACCGCCCGAAACAGAGCCTCCTTTCTGATTCCGAATCTGACAATCAGGTCCTTGTAGATGATGGTCTCATTCAAATCCTCCAGATACCGCCGCTGCGCCTCCTCTGAAAACTCCAGACGCTTTGGAAAGCCACCCCATATCAGATAGTCAAGCGGAGTGATTTCCCTGCCCAGTTCCTGTGCATACGCCAGCAGTTCGCAGTACACAAAGGGACGTACGCGGAAAGAGACGAACCGACCACTCAGCGATTTCACATGCTCCTTTGAGAGCAGTTTGGAATTTGAGCCTGTGACAAAGACGGAATCCCCATGCAAACGCAGGGATTGACATACCTCTTCCCAGCCATCCACCTCCTGGGGTTCGTCCAGAAAGACATAGCATCTTCCAGACTTCCTTCTCTTGTTCACATCATCCAACACTGAGTCCGCATTCGGGAATTGGGTCCTCACCTCATGTTTCTCAAACTCCAGGTAAATGATGTCGGAGGACTTCTTCAGAATCTCGTCCCTTACCTGCTGCATAATTACGGATTTTCCGCATCGCCTGACGCCAGTGATGATTTTTATCAGGTCACTGTCATAAAAAGGACGTATTTGCCGCAAATAATGTTCGCGCTGAATCATCCGCCTGTCTCCTTGACGTTTCATTTGAATTTGTCTCTTTTACAGAGGCAATTGCAAAACTACCGCTATAAAATATACTGCGAAGTTTGCAACAGTCAAGCAAAAGTTCGCACTATACTGCGAAATTTGCAATAGGAATCGCAGAGTTCGCAGCATACTGCGAAATTTGCAACTTTCAAGCAAAAGTTCGCACTATACTGCGAACTTTTTCACAGAGAGGCAAAAATCAGGCGTCGAAGTTCCAAGCGGAGAGCCGCAGCCTGGGGACGGAGGCGGGCATTCGGGCGGGCGTGACTTCCAGAACCGTGCTTTCCCCTGGCAGGAGCGTGATATAGTTGTCGCTCCAGAAGCATTCCGATTCAGGAAGGCACTCCAACCTGGCGCACACATTCAGCGCCGCGACCTCGGAGACATTGTAGAGTTCGTAGCGCAGACGCCCTCCCTGGCACTCCAGCGGCGTTGCCTTGACCATGGCCTGGGGCAACAGAAAGGCATTTCGGTAATTCGGCGCCCCATAGATTCGGGTATTTCGGAAACGGCATCCGTTCTCTCCATGGTATTCCAGTCGCGCAAGCAACAGGTTTTCGCAGGGAGTTGGCCTGGACAGACGAAGGTGTCCCACGGCAGTGCTGCCGCAAGGCCATTTTCCGTCAATTGACTTTTCCGCCAGCACATTTCCGTGAATGTCCATGAGCCGAAAGACACATCGGCCAGATGTCTCTTCGCCATCATTGACCAGATGGCAGACGGCTGTGAAATCCTCTTGGACACACCAGGATTCGTCCTCAAGGGAAAGCATCAGGGGGGCGTTGGCCCGCTTCAGCGCGTAGTATGCCATTTTGGGACGCGAGTAGAAATCCACGATGCTCCAGGCACAGGTTGGCCAAGGCTCGTTGTACTGCCAGATGAAGCAGCCGCTTGAGGTTGGAGAGCGTCGGCGATAGTGTTCCATCGCGTATGAAACAGCGTCCGCCTGCGCAAACATTGAAGCCTGGCATAGTTCTTTCATGTTTCGGATGGCAAAGACGCCCAACGGGGCAAGCAGATTGCGTTTGTCGCCTGGCACGTCATTGAAGAAATGGTAGCGCAGCGCCTGTCCATGCATGGCTTCGAGTTCAGAGGCGGGAATGAAATGGCGCAGGGACTCCAGTTCCGGCATTCCGTTGCAGCCGATTTCACTGGCCAGCAGCCGATGGTGCTCGTTATAAGCCCTGTGCTCCTGGTAACTCCAGGGGCCATGGTTGGCCTCGCCTGGGCGGGATAGGTCAGGACAGGAGATGTGGTAAGGAAGGCTGGGCACCAGTTCCTTGGCCAACTGGCCGTATTGCAACAGCATCGGGCTATCAGGAATCTCTCCGTAGTACTGCAATTCGTTGCCTCCGCAAAGCAAGGCCAGGCATGGATGCCTTCTCAGTTTTTTCAAAATGGCCGTTGCCTCGTTCCGCTTGAAGGCCAGGTATTCTGGCGTTTTAGGGTAGTTGCTGCAGGCGTGAGGGAATTCCTGCCAGACCAGCATGCCATGTCGGTCACAGGCATCATAGAAAGCATCCTTTTCAACCATTCCGCCGCCCCAGACGCGGAACAGATTGAAGCCCCCTTCCGCAGCCAGGCGCACCAGTCGTTCATACTCGTCGGGACGGTTCTGGGAACAGTCCAGATTCATTGGCACCCAGTTGAGGCCCTTGGCGAAGAGGGCGTAATCATTGACTTGGAATGTCAGGGGGTAGGCATCCTCTGGAGAATTGGGGTTGCGAATCATGCGCAGCTCGCGAAAACCCGTGTCCTGGTCATAGGCAATCCCATCCAATTCCAAATGTAGCCGATAAAGAGGCTGAGGACCATTGCCGTTGGGATGCCACAGTCGAATCCCCTCCAATTCAAGCGGAAAGATGAACTGGTTTTCACCTGCCTCCAGTTGGAGAGTGCGTTGGATGTCAAGGCCAGAGGCATCCCCCTCCAGCGGGGACAAGCAAAGTCGCAGGGGAAGTCTGACCTCTTCCTGGGAACGAATGTCCAGTTGCAGGCGAAGATGCCCATCCATGTATTGAAGATAGGAGTCCTTGACGCGTGCCTGTCGATAGCCGAACAGGGAGATGGAATCCCAGATGCCAACAGGGAGCATGGGACGCGCCCAGTCCCAGCCAAAACTCATCTGGCAACGATGAAACTGCGCGAACTCCGCAGACTGGGCGGAGTGGTGGTTGGGGGACGCCTGAGGTGCCGGCTCGAAGGCCACGGCAAGAAGATTCTCCTCTCCTGGCCGAACCGCCTCCGTCACGTCGAGGCATACAGGGATGAACATTCCAGTGCGGCAGCCCAGCGGAATGCCGTTCAGGAAAAAATGGGCGCGGTAGTCAATCCCCTTGCAGTGCAGAAGGATGCGGCGGCACTCCCGCCACTGTTCTGGGAGAAGGAATTGCTTGCGAAACGCCCAGGCGTGGTTTTCGCTCCAGCGCGAACGGTCAAGGTTACGGGCGAAATACGGTTCGTCCGCCAGGCCGTTGGCCTGGAGAAAACTGCGGTCGCTGCCGGGAACGGAACCGCGCAAAGGCGTGCCCCCGTAAACGGCATGATGCAGGAAGCCCGATTCGATGGCGCTGTCCAGCAGGGTGCGATGCTGGATTCTCGAAGATGTGCGCCAATTCTTGGACTGCTCGAAGGAGGCAAAGTAATCCGCCTCCCAGTCATTGCCGTCAAGCAGAAATTCCATGGCCTATCTGTTTCCTGCGTTGGAGTCAAAGGCACTCAGCACGGAAACCGCCGCCCCCTTGACTGTGGTGTAGTTGGGGATGCTGTACACCTTGCGCGAAGTGACATGCCCCCCCAGATGAAGTGCATTGGCCAGGTCAGGATGGTTCAACGGGCCAGTGGATGAAACCGTGACCTCGGTTCCTGCGGAACAGCCGATTTCATCGCAGACGACGGCGTTGCCAGGGTCGTCCGTCCCCGTGCGTCCCCGATGCAGATAGGGGCGGTTTGGTTCCTTGTCGGCACGGAAGAACCCCATCACATAACTGGTGTTGGTGTATCCTCCATTGTGTGTTCCCCAGTAGGAGGCGTCACTGGGGCAGCGGAAGAACTTTGCCGCTTCGGTGTCTGACGGAAACCTGGTGCCGTCGGAGGAGCCGCCCAAGTACCCGCCGACCATGAGCAGATTGGCGGAACGCCAGCGGTTGACATCCTTGGCCGCACCATTGACGGAGGAACTGGAGGTGACCATGTTGAGGGTGACGGACATCATGGTTCCCAGCGCATTGCCCACAGGCAGAAAATCCTCGTTGTCCTGCGCGTACATCAGGCAGGCCAGCCCCAACTGCTTGAGTTGGTTGACGCAACTGATGCTCCGCGCTTTCTCTCGTGCCTTGGACAAGGCAGGCAGCAGCATCGCGGCAAGCACGCTGACGATGGCAATGACGACAAGCAATTCGATGAGCGTGAAAGACTTTTTCTTGGACATTTTGGTGATTTTGAATGGTGTGTTGGGATGGTTCAAGGAAGGGTGATTTCTTCGTAGCGACCGAGACCGCCTTCGAGGCGGCCCAGGGCAAGGAGACCGTATTTTTCCAAATCGCGGAATCCATATTGTCTGCGGCAAGGCCCCCAACTGGCGCGTTCGCGTGGAACGACCTGCCGAGTACGGCAAAGATTGAAACGGATGGATGTGCCAGGAACCGGTTCAGCCACTTCCAGATTTTTCCATGGAATGGCGAGGAAGTGTCGGCTGCCCTGTTCGCTTTGGATGGTCTTCACGGATACTCCATTGCCAAAGCCCGCCTCCTCCGGCAGGAATGCCGTGCGCCCTGCCGCATCAATTACCATCTGAAGAAGCATTCCCTTTGGGGTGGCGAACCAGAGTTCGATGCAGTCGTTTTCCCATGGGTTTGCGTTCCTGGTGACGGGGTGCCGGCTCTCCTCCGCCGTCACCTCCACATAGAGGCAGGCGCTGTCGTAGGCCAGCCTGGCATTGGTGGACTGGCTCGGTGGCGCGGAGTCGGCGTATGGCTGAAGATTATCCAGCCTGGCCCATTCTGGCGTGGCGGAGGTGGGTGAAGCGTTGGTTCTGGGCAAGGCTAGCGGAGCAGGAATCTTCCCCGATGCAGAGGAGACGGCAGCCAGGTCGGCTGGTTCCAGAAAATCATCTGCACTTCGGTCATTGGCGGAGAGAATCTCCAGTTCAAGCATACGGTTGGCCATCACATGATTGCTGCCTATGGAAAGAAATAGTGTTCCATCCCAGCCTTTCGGCGCCAGGCGCTCCAAATCAAGCGAGAAGACGGTTTCAGGCGTGTCAAGCAGGTTTCCCAGACTCATGATACGGTCCTGCGACTGTCCCCGTCCCCAACTTGGGAATGCATTTTTCAGTTCGCGGGAACCGATGCCGACGGGGAGCGCCACGCGCCAGGCATAATTCCCCGAGACGCGGAAATCCAGCACTAGACCAGAAAAATCCAATTCAGGGCGTCTCCCCCAGACATGCAGATGGTCTCCGAACAATGACGTGGCGTTATGGAAGGTGTTGGTCAGACGGAGACGCAGGCATTGCGCACCTGTGATTTCCAGGCCTGCGTAATGGCTGGTGTCCAGCGTGTCCTCGCGGCGGGTGGTGCCGGCCAGGAGGCGCAGCCGTTCCGCGTCCGCCTCCACCTGGCAGGGTGGAAGTTCAGGCTGAAGGCTCCGCAGTTCACGATTGGCTCCCAGGAATGTCCCCGTTCGCGTGACGGAGAGGCCCTTGGCCTGCACCCGCGTCTCCTTGAGTTCAACGTGGGCAGGACGCTTCGGATAGGGCTGATAGCGAATGACGCTGTTGCGCCCGAGCGTTAATTGCAACTCATTGCCCTCCAAGACGTTTGCGTCACGAACCAAGTAGGTTGCCCGACGATACCTCTCCGGAAGTTGCAGAGGCGTCCTCCCTGTGCAGCAACTGCGGCCATGCCAGTCCACTGAACAGAACCCTCCATTTTCCGGCATGGCGTGGATGATGCGCCCGTCGCTGGCAAAACTGCGGCGGTCAGCCATCGGCGTTGCTTCAGACGCCTCGCGCCAGTCCAGCGTGTGACGGCCACGGCCAATGCGGATGATTTGCCCCATGACATTCCCAAGGGCGATGGGACGGCTGTCGGCCTTCACGCCGTCCACGCGGATGTCCGTGACGGGGCGAGTGGTGGCCAGCAGCAGTTCCGCCGTTTCCCGTTCGCAGCGGATTTCACGTCCAGTGATGCGGAGACCTCTCCGTGAGGTATAGAAGTAGTTGGCGGGGATGCCCTCGATGGAAAACACGGAGAGGTGTCCAGGCGTGACCATCAGTTGAACCAGATGGTTGGACGACACCTCCTTGAATGCATGGGAGAGTTTTCCCTGTGGAGTCCCAGAATAAATGAGCCGAGGCACGGAGACAAATTGGTCGAACCAGTTGCTTGCCTGGTAGGTTGCACGGATTTCCGCGTCGCTCAAGGCGTGATTGTCGCTTTTGGTCGGATAGATGGTCTTCAGTGCCCAGACATTGATGTCTCCGTTCAGGTCAAGTGAATCAAGTTCCACCTCCACGGTCAGGTCAGCGGCGTGAGGTGCTCGGTTGATGTAGGAGAGCAGCATGTCGTCCGCATCCTTTCGGCGCACGGCGTATGATTCAACGACTGTTTCTGGGTTGCGGGTCCAATCTGGGGCATGGTGTATGGAGACGGGCAGGGTCTTGCCTGTCTCCTGAATGGCGCGAAGATAGGGGATGGAAGCCCCCGTCTCGATGTCCAGCGGACTGGGAATCCAGCCAAGGGCAAGGCAACGTCCGATGTAGTCTTTGAAATCTCGCCAGTAGAGCAGACAGAGCCGTGAACTGGGGCGCAACGTCGAGAACAGTTCCAGTCCCAGCGCCACCCCTGCAAACACCCGCCATTGGTCAGGCTGGAGCAGTTTACGGGGACACTCCATGTAGTTCAGGTCGGCATAGGGATTGCCGCTGCCGTTGAAGAAGAGAAACTTTCCGCTGCGTTCGGCCTTATGGCGAAGACGTTTCCAGAAATCGGCGACGTGATCGTCTCTGATCAGTTCCATGGTCTGCCAGTTAATGGTATTCTGGTGTTGCGCCTCATCCATATAGACGTAGGCGGCTCCGATGTAATCGGCCATTGACGCACAGGTCTGGCTGATGAATTCGCGGACCTCCGTCCGATTCATCATGGTCTGGTAGTTGGTGAACATTCCTGGAAAGAGGATATCTTCCTCGCCTGCTCGGTTCTGACGGCGGAACCAGTCGGGATGCTCCTGGTACAAAGGGGAATTGGGGTCTCCCCCGACGGTGATGGAATAGCATCCTGCCTGGACACGGGGAGAGATAGAGTGGAGTCGGGCGATGTACGATTGTATTTCCGGACCAGTGATGAATCCGCCAGTTTTGCTATGGAAGCCATTCTGCCAGCGGTAGTCGGCCCAATCGGCGGAGAGGTAGTTTTTGCAGACCACTGCTCCCTCCTCAGTCATCTCCGTCAAATATTTGAGGTATGGGTCGAAACCCCAGCCAATGACACACAGGGCATTGTCAAGAACGGACGGAGCGGGTGGCAGGGTGGCCAGTTCGCGCTGGAAATCCGGGTCGTGAGCCAGGATGTCCTTGAAGAATTCATGAAGGCCACCAGAAAAGAGCACAATCTGGTCGGTATAGGAAATGGAACCACCAGGCAATAAATCCAGTGTGCCGAGGGCCAGCCGCCAACCGTCAGGCAAATAGTGGAGACGGTCGTTCTTCTCGCGGTAACTCCCAATGGTGGACTGCCACCAGGGAAAGACCACGGAGTCGTTGATTTTCACGCGGAAATGCGCGAAACTTCCCAGGCCGGTGCGAGTATTGGCCAGGAGCATTCCCTTGCTGGACTGCACGTATGATTCCACCTTGGTCGGGGAACTGACCTTGGCCGCTGGCAAGAAGGGTCCAAGATATCCCGCGCCGAAATAGTATCCATCCTTCAGAAAATCCTCCGCAAAATGGCTTGAAGAGAAGGGCTGGAGAAAACGAATGTGCGCACTGTTGTTTTGGAAAACCTGTGTCCTTCGGAGTCCGCCGTTGACGATGGCGTACTGCTTGTGGATGCGAAGACCTGGCATGTCGGGATTCTCGCACACGTACTTGACCCAATTCTCCCCTGCCTGTCTTTCCAGCGCCGCATCCTGGCTGTCGCACCCCTTCAGGTCTCCCTGGGCGGAGAGCAGGTAATAGCTGTTGCTCATTCGCGCCAGGGCGGGCTTGCCGTCCAGACGACGGATGACGGAGGTGAGCGCACCGGTTCGGTCATCCAGTTCGTAGGTTGCGGTCTCGCTTTGCAGAGTGAAGGCGAAGGCGTTTCCCGCCAGTGCCAGGAGCAGGATGGGCAAACAGATTCTTATCATGGCTGTCGTTTGCTGGTGGAATTGCCATTTCGTCGGGAGGGCGGAAAACCGAAGCGTTTTCTGTACAGGCGTGAGAAGTAAAATGGGTCGGTGTAGTGGAAACGGGCAGCCACTTCCTTTACGCTGGCCTCGGGATGTTCCGTCATGTATCTGTTGGCACAATCCAGGCGAAACCTCTCGAAGGCGAGTTTGGGTGGTGCATCGAACAGGACATGACAGAGCCGTGTCCAGGTGCGCGCCCCGACCCCAAGGCGTTTTTCAATGGCGCGCCTGGGAAAGAATCCCTCCTGGACACCTGTCTCGAATAGTTGGAGTATCTGATGGTGCAGACTGTGCGTTGTGTCGTTCTTGCTTGGAGTGACCAGAAGTTGCGCTGCGGGAAACGCCTCCAGAAGCAGAAGGAAAAGGGAGGAGGCCATCCCCTCGCAGACTTCCAGGGGCTGCTTGCTTCGCCCAGCCAGGAAGAGTTGCTCCAGCGCTCCCTCCACAAGGATCGGTTCCAAAATGGCGGCCACCTGCGCCTGGGGAAGGATGTTCGATGGAAACAGTTGCCTTACCGGCTTGTTTTCCGTGCCGTCGAAGAGATTGAAATGAAGGAAAATGTGGCTATCATTTGCCACAAAATTGTCCTGGTGGAGCTGCCCAGGCTGTATCAGCAGAAAATCGCCGCATGGGCAGTCAACCTGAAGCTTCTCCAGGTGGCAGCGGTAGGTGCCGCCGCAGGGGATGATCAATTCGAACTCCCGATGCACGTGCGGGCGCCAATCGGCGCTCCTCTTGACGGTCACACGCTGGAAATCCAGCAATGACAGGCGCAGCATGCGGGCAGAGTGCCGCCGAACGACGCTGCCATAGTTTTCTCGGGAGATGATTTCATCCGAACGCATCTTCGCTTTCTCTGTTCAAAGGTGTATGCGCCATAAGGCGCATGTAGTGCATCTTTCTCAGGTTGTGAAATAATATACATCTGGAGTTGCATGGAGGATATGGAGTTTTTGGACATTCCATATCCTGTGTGGCATATTTGACTGCCTCTTGTGACACACAGGAGGCGACACCATCCAGATGCGCCGCGCCGACGTGCGAGTTTTCGCAGGGAAACAACTTGATTTTGAGTGTTTCGCATACTATGTTATCGTATGTGCTTTTCATTGTCCCCGAATACGAACCAAAGGAGAACCAATGGCTTTTCTGGATGACCATTACCTGCTGCAAAGCGACTCCGCCAAGGCGATTTACGCCGCGGTGAAGGATTTGCCCATCATTGACGCCCACAACCACTGCGACGTGAAGTCCCTGGCGGAAGACCGCAATTTCGCCGACCTGTGGGAGTGCGAGGCCTCCACCGACCACTATGTGTGGGAGGTCTTCCGCAAATGCGGCGTGCCAGAGGAGTACCTCACGGGAAAAGCCCATACCAACTACGAGAAATGGATGGCTGTCGCCAAGGCGTTTCCACGCATCGCCGGCAACCCGACCTACGAGTGGATTCACCTCGACCTGAAGCGCCGTCTGGGCATTGATGAGGTCATCAACGAAAAGACGGGCGACGCCATCTGGAAGGCCGCCAAAGACATCCTCGCCCGCCCGGAGATGTCCCAGCAGGGGCTCATCCGCCAGATGAACGTGGAGACCATGTGCTCGACGGACGACCCAGCCGACACGCTGGAGTACCACCAGGCGCTGGCCAAATCCTCCATCGCGGGCGTGGTGCGCCCCACGTTCCGTCCCGACAAGGCCATGAACATCCACAAGCCCGACTGGCCGGAGTACATCGCCCAGCTGGGCAGGCGCTGGAACACCGCCATCACCAGCGCGGGCGAACTCATCCAGGTGCTGCGCCGTGCGCACAAGTTCTTCGCAGAGCAGGGGTGCCGCGCCTCCGACCACGGCATCGAGAATCCCTGGACCTACCAGTACACCGAGAAGCAGGCGGACGCCGTGTTCCAGAAGGCGCTCTCCCGCCAGCCCCTCTCCCACGATGACCTGGTATGCTACATCTCCTGGTTCACCAACGAAGTGGCGGAACTGGACGCCGAGGACGGCTTCGTGTTCCAGATGCACATCGGGGCCATCCGCGATGTCCGCGACAGCCTGTACAAGGCGCTGGGGGCGGACGTCGGCGGCGACCTCGGCGACCATCAGACCGACTACATCCACCCGCTTCTGCCGTTGCTCAACCGCTTTGACGGACGGCTCAAAGTCGTGCTCTACAACATGAGCCCCGTGCATAACGCGACTTTGGCGCAACTGACCCGCGCCTTCGGCTCCACCGTCAACCTGGGCCTCGCCTGGTGGCTGAACGACTCCTTCGTGGGCATGGAACGCCAACTGGAATACGCCAGCAGCGTCGATGTGCTCTCCGCCTTCGCGGGAATGGTCTCGGACTCCCGCAAAATCCTCAGCTACGGCTCCCGCTTTGAACTGTTCCGGCGCACGCTGGCGCGTGTCCTGGGCGGCATGGCCGACCGCGGCCAGATGCCGCTGGAGGTGGCCACGGAACGTGCCGTGGAACTCTCGTATCAACGTCCAAAAACCTGGTTTGGCTTCTAAAAGGAGAAAACAATGGCTGATCCCAAAACCCAAAAGTACGTCTGCGACGTGTGTGGCTACGTGTACGACCCTGCGGCTGGCGACCCCGACAGCGGAATTGCCCCCGGCACCGCCTTCGCCGACATCCCCGAAGACTGGGTGTGCCCTCTCTGCGGCGTAGGAAAAGACTCGTTCAAACCTGTTGAAGAATAAGGAAACTGTTTCTATTCAGCCCCCCAGGCCACTTCAATCCGCGAGGCCTGAAGGCCTCGCGGACAGGTTGGGGTCTCACGCCTGGTGCGCCAGGTTCTGGAGGCAAATCCGGTCCAGGACACGGCAAAACAGGAGAGGCGCTGGATAGTTCCCAAGAACTTCTCAAATCAAGGAAGCGTAACATGCTGGAAATCACCAATTTGCGTCAAGGCGCGATTCTGAACCACAACCACGGCCAGGAGAGCGACAAGAGCCTGAAAGTCCGCCTGGAAGGAATCTCCGACGCCGGCTACCCCGTGAAAGTCAATGGCGTTCCCGCACAGATGGACGGACGGCGCTTCTGCGCGGACATCGAACTCACCCGGCAGTTCAACGACGTCAAGGCATCCGTGCTCACCCCGTTCGGCACCTACTCCCAGGACATCACCCTGGTCTGGGACAAGCGTTCCTTCAAGCGGGTCAATTTCTACATTGACGACCACAGCTTCTTCTTCACCGACCTGGCGAAGGAGCGCCCTGCCCACGCCTTTGACCATTTCTACCTGGCTCACCTGAAGCGTCTCCACGACCTCTACGGTCTGAAGGTCGCCCTCAACTGCTTCTACAGCAATGACCATGCAAACGGCTTCAGCATGTCCGAAGTGCCCGACATCTGGAAGCAGGAGTTCATCGACAACTCCGACTGGCTGAAATTCACCCTGCACGCCCCCAGCGAATTCCCGGACCGTCCGTGGATTGAGAGCAACGCCGAGGTGCTGGTCAAATACTTTAACCTGCTCAAGAAGGAAGTTACCCGCTGGGCCGGCGAGGAGTCCTACGCCGCACCCAACATCCTGCACTGGGGGAACATCCATCCCACGGTGGCGCAGGCCCTGTTCGAGTGCGGATGCCGTGCCTACACGGGTTCCATGATTCCCTGCGTGATGGGCGGCCCCAGCCTGGCTGACCGCCAGAAAGGCGGTTCAATGGCCGAAGTGGAGAAGCGTTCCCTTTCAGGCGAAGACCGCGCCGCCACCACGGAGGGCATCCGACTGCACTACGACGTGCCCGAGCGCGAGTCCTACGTGGCCAACCACTGCGCACGCTACATGCCTGAATTGGGAATCTTCCTCTACACCAACATGGCCTGCCTCAACCTTGTCCCGCTCAAGGAGGTCCTGCCGGTCATCTCCGCCGCATTGAAACGCTATGCCGCCACCGGCGCCGAGGTCTGCAACTACCTCTCACACGAACAGTACTCCTTCCCATACTACTCCAACTACGAGCCTGACCACCTGGAGCGCCTGGAAGTGGCTGCCAAATATCTGCACGAACAAGGCTACCGCTACGTCTTCTTCAACGAAGGCCTCCTCGGCAATACCGCCTGGAATTAATCTGGACATTAATAAAAGACTGCGGCGGGCGCATTACCTCGCCGCAGCAAGCACAGCCCACGGTGCGTTGAAAGAACGCTTAACGGCAAACAATATAACGTGACCTAGCCGAGGACTGCGCTCGCCGCCCTCAGTCAATGTAAGGAACAACCTCAGTTTATGGAGAAACTGCAATGGGAAAGGCTGGATATACATCAGCGACTGGATATTGCCATCGATTTTCCAGCACTCGCCGTCCAGCACAATTTCTGGAATGAAATGGACTACCAGTGGTGGACATGTGTGCTGGTGGATTACCCACAGCTTGCTGAATACTGCGACAAATGGGAAATCATGGACGGGGGGCAATGGGCCTGCATATTGGAGAACTCCCCTCAATTTGCGGACAGGTACCAATGCGACTGGGACAAATTTGACGGAGACAATTGGTCGCGTGTGCTGGCAAAACAGCCGCAATTTGCCAAATACTGCAAGTGGGAGAAACTCAATGGCCGAGACTGGACATTTCTGCTGATGGCGCAACCCCAATTCGCAGCATACTGTGACTTCTCCCAAATAGACAAGTGGGGCATGTTATTGCATCAAATGCCTCAATTCATCGAAAAATGCCCTTTGGAGGAAAGGATGAAATGGCATGATTCCTTCTGGGCAACTCTGGTAGCCGACTGGCCGAAATTGGCGGCTTATTGCAACTGGCAGGGTTTTACGGGCGAAAGCTGGTCGCTACTGTTGCAGAAGCAACCTGAATTTGCCGACGCCTGCTCGTGGGACACATTGACCGGAAGCGATTGGACGGAGCTTCTTCTCAAGCAGCCGAAATTCGCAGACCGCTGCAACTGGAAACTGCTGGATGGCGGGCTCTGGTCCTATCTTCTGCAAACCAGACCTCAAATGGCCAGCCACTGCCAATGGGAGAAGCTCGACGGAAACGACTGGGTTTGGCTGCTTCTTGCTCAACCCCAATTCGGCGACAATTGCGACTGGGAAAACTGGATGGCAGCAATTGGAGCGAACTCCTCCAGGAGCAACCTTTCTGGGCCGAATTCTGTGACTGGAAGAAACTAAATGCCGAGGATTGGGAGAAACTGCTCCAAAGGCGTCCGCAGTTTTCCTCTAGACGCCTCGGCATCTAGACGCCTGGAACTATTTCGCGGGCGTGTACTCGAAGGTGGCCTTGGGGCCTCCCTTTTCGTCCAGGGCGTAGGTCAGTTTCAGGCTATCGCGTTTGGGGTGCTTTGCCGTGGTGGCGTTGGAGGCTTGGAACGACCAGTTCCACGTCCATTTCTCCTCATCGCCGGGGAGACGTTTGATGATGCACTGCCAATTGCCGCGGTAATCGGGCTTGCTGACGGTGCTGGGCGGGTATTTGACGACTCCACCGATGTTGAACTGGATGGTGGGGTTCTGCCTGGCGTCCAGCCGAACAGTCAAGCGGGGCGTTCCCCGCAGGGGATTGATGGTCAGTTTCTTGCCTTTGGTCTCGGTCACCTTTTCAGGATCGAAGGGACGCACCACCTTCTTCCCGAAAGGCAGGCTGAAACTGGCCGACAACTGCGGATTGTTGCTGGCGCATGGGTTGATTTGCGTGGAGCACCCTTCAAAGCCGAAGTCCAACGTAGAGGGCGCACTGCCCGTGGCGCGGATGAGCGAGGGCAATTTGGACTCAGGCGCCTCCTGCCTGTGCTTGCGCTCGTAGTAGTCAATGCTCTTGGTGACTCCCACGCGGTCGAGCTGGTACTGCCTGCTGGTGTAGTACTCCTCCTGCGTGAATCCCTGGAAACGCTTGGTGGCGCACTTGTGCAACGCCTCCAGAATGGGAAACACGCTCACGGGAGCCTTTCCAGCCGCAATTTCGTCCACCAGCGGCGGGAAAAGGCCGGGAGCGAGAGGTTTCTCCTTCTTCACATCCACCAGGTCGAATATCGCGTACTTGGCGACCTTGTCGGTGTTGTAGAGGGTCTCCACATCAGGATACATGGGGACTTTCAAGGTGCGGACTTTCTTGCCCGTCTTGACGTCACGCAGCACAAAGGACTTCCTGCCGCCAGTGTTCAGATAGACGTCCTGGAAAAGGACGCCGCTGCCTGGATGCATTTCATTGTCCTCTCCATTGAATTTGACCCTGTAAATCTGGTCGCCAAAGCTGTTGATGTGAACACAGGCGGGACGGATGCGGACGTAATTGTAGATGCGCCCCAGCGCGCAGAACCATATCACGTAGAGAAGGACTGCAACCATCGCCAATTGCAGAAGGATGCTCAAGGCCGGATACCGCTTATACCAGGAAGGCACGATCTGCGCCGGCCCAATCTCGCTGGCGGGCACCTTGGCGGCCTTCGTCGGCACCGCATCCGCCTTCCCCGAGGAGGGCTGGATGGGCGGCAAATCCTTCTGATGCACCGCCAGTTCCAGGTCACTTTCGCGGGGTGGCGCCGAAGCAGCGGCGACACTGTAAATCTCCCCCACCGGATGCCACGCGCCATCCTGCCAGATCAAATCCTCCGCCGTCAGTTGGCCAGAATTGACCCTTTCGCCAAATTCCTCCACGGTCAGCGCCATTCCATGTTCTTCGCAGCCAGTGAAAAAGACCAGCACACAGCCAGGGTCGGACTCGCCGGGTATTTGCACTGCGTTCCCGCAGACCGAACAGGTCACACTGCTTCCAGCCAATGACTCATCGGAGATTCCCGCCGCGCCACATTCACATTTGTACAGTATCGGCATAATCCTCCTATGAAACACACCGTGTTTCATGCGTTGTGTTGACGGCGGCGAGGACACCGCCGCCACACTCGTTGGGTTGAAAAAACTGTGACCAGAGAAAACCGCCCGCCTTCCGCAGAAAAATGCCCCACGGACGACCAAAACCGGTTTCATCGCCAACTCTTTCTTTAACTTATACGTACACCTCCAGTTGTCAAACCATTCTGGCTTTTTTTTCCAAAAACTATGCGACTGCGAACTTGCAATATCCTCAAAACAATATATATTTCTACGAATCTTTTTTTGATACAGTGTTCTTGTGTATAGGTGTTTCGATGGATAGAAACATTTTGCTGTGCGGAGTTGGCGGACAAGGCATTCTGCTGGCGGCGAAGGTGATAGCCACTGCGGCGGAGCTGTCTGGCCTGCAGGTGACCACCAACGAGATTCACGGTATGGCGCAGCGCGGCGGCTCCGTGACGGCGATGGTGCGCTTTGGCGTGGAGATTCACTCTCCGCTGATTCTGGAGGGGCATGCGGACGTGCTGGGTTCCCTGGAGGCGATAGAGGCCATTCGCTTTGCCCATTACCTGAAGGCTGGGGGGCTTGCGGTGGTCTCGGCGCAGAGAATCATCCCCGTGACCGTCTCCACGGGGGCCGCGAAATACCCGAATGACGTGGAGGAGCGGCTGGCGTGCGTCTTTCCGCGCCGCATCTACCGCGACTTCGTGGCGGAGGCTGCTGCGCTGGGGGATGTCCGCATGGCCAACACCCTGATGCTGGGCGCGATGGCCAACGGTCTTCCCGAAGTGTCCGCCCAAGTCTGGGAAGACGCGCTTCGCCGATGCGTCAAGCCCGCGTTCCTCGCAGCCAATCTCTCCGCCTTCCAACGGGGACGTTCCTGATTTCATTCCATTTTGCATCCTGAAAAAAACAACCAAACACACAGCCATGAGTGAAATGTACTTCAATCCGGTCGAGGAGACCTACAGCCGCGAGGAGCTGACCGCCCTCCAGGACAAGCGCCTGAAGGCGATGGTCAAGCACGTCTATGAGGGAAATGCGTGGTATCGGGAGCGTTTTCAGGCGGCTGGCGTCGACCCCGCCAACTTTGGCGGACTGGCCGACCTGGAGAAACTGCCCGTGATGGGCAAGTTGGATTTCCGCAGCCAGTACCCCGAGGGAATGCGCTGCGTGCCCCGGGAGCAAATCCAGGAGATGCACATGTCCAGCGGCTCCACCGGCACACCCGTGGTGATGCTCTATACCTTGGCGGACGTTGACCAGTGGGCGGAGTGCATGGCCCGCTGCTATGTGATGGCGGGTGTGCGCCCCAGCGACGTCGTGCAGATCACGCCTGGCCTGGGACTGTTCAACGGCGGCTTCGGCTGCTTCCACGGGGCCCGCAAGGCAGGCTGCTTCATCGTTCCCACGGGGCCTGGCAACACCGCCCGACAGATTCGCCTGGCACAGGACTTCCACACCAGGGCCATCGTCTGCGTCGTCTCCTACTGCTCGCGCATCATCGAACTGCTTGAACAGCAGAAGCAGACGCTGCCCGACCTGAAGATCGGCATTTTCGGGGCCGAGACCTTCACCGAGGCCATGAAGGAGAACATCCGCAGCCACCTGGGCATTGACGTATATGACATCTACGGCATGACCGAAACGGGCGGCATCGGCACCCTGGGACAGGACTGCCGCTTCCACAACGGAACGCACGTCTGGGAAGACCATTACATCTGCGAAATCGTCAACCCGCAGACCTACAAGGCCGTGCCGGACGGAGAGGTCGGCGAGCTGGTCGTCACCAGCCTGACCCGCCAGGCGCTGCCCGTCGTCCGTTTCCACACTGGCGATCTGACCAGCGTCCTCTCCCGTGAACGCTGCGAATGCGGACGGACCCACATCCGCCTGGCTCCCATCACGGGACGTGTCGATGACATGATCATCATCAAAGGGGTCAACATCTTCCCCTCCCAGGTGGAGCACTCCCTGCTGAAAATCCCTGGCGTCCTTCCTGAATACCAGATTTTCGTGACCGACTGCCACGGCGTGAAGGGGCTGTACGTCAAGGTCGAGGCGGAGCCTGGCGTGACAGGCCACACGGTCTGCCGTCAACTGCGCGAAGACCTCGGTTTCGCTCCCGAGGGAGACGTGGTGGCGCCAGGAAGCCTGCCCCGCAACGAGGGCAAGGCAAAACGTGTATTCTATCTGGCGGACGGGGAGAAGGTGCCATGAGCAGACAACTCCTCTCCGGCAACGAGGCCATCGCCCGAGGAGCCTGGGAGGCGGGAGTCGCCTGCGCCTTCGGCTACCCCGGCACCCCCTCCACTGAAATACTGGAGGCCCTGGTGAAGATGCCCGGGCCGTACTGCGAATGGTCGCCCAACGAGAAGGTGGCCCTGGAGTCGGCGGCGGGTTCCGCCATCGCAGGGGCCCGCAGCCTCGTCACGATGAAACTGGTCGGACTCAATGTGGCGTCCGACCCCCTGATGACCCTCTCCTACATCGGGATTGTCGCCGGACTGGTCATTGTCGTGGCGGACGACCCGGGCCAGCACTCCTCGCAGACGGAGCAGGACACGCGCCACTACGCCCGTCTTGCCAAGGTTCCGATTCTGGAACCAGGCAGCGCCGTCGAGTGCAGCGACTTCATGGCCAGGGCATTTGACCTCTCCGAAAAATACCGCTGCCCTGTCATCCTGCGCACCACAACCTGCGTGAGCCACTCGCGCTTCCTGGTGGAGACGCATGACCGCCAGGAGCGCGCCCGCATCCCATTCACCAAGAATCCGGCGCAGTTCGTGCCGCTGCCCATCTGGGGACGCAAACTCCGCGCCAAGGTCGAGGAGCGAATGGCCGCCCAATCACTGGAGGGCGATTCCAGCGACGTCAACCGCGTCTTTCGGCGGGGAAGCGACCTGGGCATCATCTCCCACGGTGTCACCGCCCTGCACTGCCTGGACGTCTTCCCCGAAGCCAGCGTGCTGAAAATCGGCCTTGGCTGGCCCTTCCCCGATAACCTCCTGCGCTCCTTCGCCGCGCAAGTCAAGCGAGTACTGGTTGTGGACGAGGGCGACCCTTTCCTGGAGGAGCATGTCCGCTCCCTGGGCATTGCCTGCGACGGCAAAGGGCTGGTGCCGCGTTGCGGGGAACTGACCCCTGCGGTGCTGTCGGGCGTCAAGGCGCGCCTGGAGGGACGTGAGGACACTCTGCCGCGCCCCGTCGGACAGGCGGCGGATTTGCCTGGCCGCCCCCCCATGCTCTGCCCCGGCTGCCCGCATCGAGGCACCTTCTACGCGCTGGCGCAGTTCGACGTCATCGTGACTGGCGACATCGGCTGCTACACACTCGGGGTTTTTCCGCCGTTGAACCGCACGGACACCTGCCTCTGCATGGGAGGCGGCTTCTCCATGGCGCACGGCATGCGCAAGGCGGGGGAGGAGCGCCCCGTGGTCGGCATTGTCGGCGACTCCACCTTCTACCATTCAGGAATCACGGGCCTGCTCAACCTGGTCTATAACCAGGGCAACGCCACGCTGATTGTGGTCGATAACCGCACCACGGCGATGACGGGGCACCAGGAGCATCCAGGCACGGGAAAGACCCTGATGGGCGAACCAACGGCCGCCGCCGACATCGAAAGAATCGCCCGCGCCTGCGGCATGGAGCGTGTGCGGACGGTCAATCCCCTCGACTTCGCCGCCATGAAGGCCGCCTTGCAGGAGGAACTTTACTGCGGAAAGCCATCGCTCATCATTGCCAAAGCGCCCTGCGTGCTGAAAGACCGCACGGTGGTGAGGCCCGCGCTGAAGATTGATTCCGCACTCTGCAGGAACTGCCGTGCATGCATCAAACTCGGCTGCCCCGCCATCGAGTCCGCCGACCGTGCCGTCAAGCCCAGCATCTCCCCGCACGCCTGCACCGGCTGCACCCTCTGCCAGCAGGTCTGCCATTTCCACGCCATTGGAAAGGAATAGGGACATTCAGAAAAAGCAGGAAGCAGTATCGACTCCATGGATTGGTCAAGATTAGAATACCCCGAAAAAACCCTCGCCAGCCTACAACGGAATTGGGAGTATTCCCAGGCGTGCTACCCCGGACAGCAACTCTGGTTCCTGCAATCGGAATACGTAAGACAGTGCGCGGAACGCGCCGGCTTTCCCGCTGACGGGACGGACGAACTGCTGCGCCAGGCCGCCCTCATCCGTGACAATGAGGGCGACTCCCGTCTGGTCTGGCATCTGCACTGGCATTCGCGCATCGCCCACCAGTCCCTGCGGGCCTCCCAGTGGCCGTGGCCAGCGGACCTCGCCAAAAAACCGCATGCGGGCCTGACCTTCCTGACCGTCTTTCCCCTGTTTGCGCTGACGCCATCCATGGACGCCTGGATGCAGGCCCGCGCCCTGCCCCGGGAACTCCCTGACGCCGCCCTCCGCGATGTCCGCAACTGGTCACTGCACCATTATCGCCAGACGGGACGCTGGGGAGACGCCCAAACCCTCTGGAGCCACCATCTCCTGCACTGCGACATCTTCCAGCTGGGACGGCTCCAGTTCCAGTTCGGTCAATTCACGGGCCGCACACCGCTGGTGCTCCGTCACACCGCCACGGGCGAAATCATCCTGCTGTCGCAGGAGAACCTGCCTGTGGCCGCTGACGGACGCTACGCCTGCCCCGACGAACCAGTCTGCTTCACCACCACCCTGGCACAGACAGACCGGGAGTACAGCGGCAATCCCGTGCGGGATGGCCTGGTGTCCCAAGAGCAGCTCTCCCTACCCTGCCAGGAGTGGGAACCCGTGTTTCGCCCAGGCGACCCGATGCTGAACATCCACATTCCCGAAGACGGGCCGCTGGACTACCAGACCTGCCAGGCGAGCCTGGACTGCGCCCGCCGCTTCTATTCGGCGCAGTTCCCTGAATTCGATTTCCGCGGCTTCCAGACACAGACCTGGCTGCTGGGCACCGCCCTGCGCGACTGCCTTCCAGCCGACTCGAACATTCTCCGTTTCCAGTCGCTGTTCCTGTTGATGCCGGCCATCCAGGGCAACGACTGGCAACTGCGCGAGCGGGTGTTCGGCGACCCGGATTTGCCATTGGAAAAGGTTCCGCGGAAAACCACGCTTCAACGCGCCGTGTACGCCAAACTGGCGGCTGGCGCACGATTGCGCAACGGCGCAGGAGTGATTCCCAGATGAGTGAAACAATTGAATATATCATCTTTGACTACGAATCCCCTCTGGGCAACCTGCGGATTGAGACGCAGGACGCCGCTGTGCAGGCAGTGCAGTTCGCGCCTTCCATCACAGAGTCGGGCAAGCAAATCCGAAACGAGGAGGAGGAAAACGACCCCGTGATACAGGCGTGCCTGAAACTGAACCTCCCCGTCTATGACCAACTGTGCAAGCAGCTGGACGAGTATTTTGACGGCAAACGCAAAATTTTCACCTTGGAGGCCCTGTTCACCGGCACGGAGTTCCAGCAGGAGGTCTGGGAAGCCCTGCTCCGCATCCCATACGGGCATTCCGTCACATATTCGGATGTGGCAAGGGCGATTGGCCGTCCCAAAGCCGTCCGTGCCGTTGCCAACGCCGTGGGGGCGAATCCGCTCTGCATCATCGTGCCCTGCCACCGAGTGCTGGCGGCGGGGGGACGTCTCGGCGGATACTCCGCCGGGCTGGAGTACAAGCGCCAACTGCTCAAACTGGAAGGCATCCCCTGGCTGGAATAGTCATGGCAAAAAAAACATTCTCCCTTTCCGCCCGGTGCTGGGCGCTGTTTCTGCTGTTCTTCGGCATCTCCGCCGTGACCTTGGGCGGCGGCTTGACGATGCTTCCCGTCATGCAGCGCGAATTCGTGGAGAAACGCCATTGGCTGACGGAGGAGGATATGGTTGACACCGTCGCCGTGATGCAGTCGCTCCCTGGAGTCATCGCCTGCAACATGTCGGTTCTGCTAGGCTACCGCATCGCGGGAGTCCCGGGCGCACTCACAGCCACCATCGGGGTGGTGCTCCCGCCGTTTCTCGTCATCCTGGCGGTGGCTCTCGGACTCAGGCAACTCGCCGCCAGTGAAACGCTCAACCACATCTTCCTGGGCATACGCGCCGGCGTGACCGCCCTCATCCTCCTCTCCGCCATCAAGTTGGGACGGCAAATCATCAAGGACGCCTTCACCGCCACAATCGCCGTCATCGCCTTTGTCGCCCTGGCCTTTCTGGACATGAACGCCGTCTGGTTCATTGTGGCGGCGGCCATCGCGGGGCTGCTCTGGAACTGGGTGCGCGGCATCCGCGCCGCCAAAGGGGAGGCCTGAGATGGTGCTGCTCAACCTATACCTGCTCTTCGTGAAGATCGCGGCCTTCACCTACGGGGGAGGCTATGCCATGATTCCCCTGTTCCAGGATGAACTGGTCACCAAGCACGGCTACCTGACCGCCGAGGAATTCGCCAACATGGTCGCGCTGGCGCAAATGACTCCTGGCCCCGTGGGGCTGAACGCCGCCACCTACATCGGATGCCACGAGGCCGGGGTTGCGGGGGCGATTGTGTCCACATTGGGAATCATGACCCCCGCCCTGGTCATCACCCTGCTCACGGCATTCTTCCTTCAGCGGATGAAAGACAATGCCGTGCTCAAGGCCGCTCTCTGCGGCATACGCCCCGCCGTGCTCGGCCTGATTGCCGCCGCAGTCATCTTCTTCGCCAACAC
>JAFRLP010000285.1 GCA_017431185.1 Victivallales bacterium
GGAGAGGCACAATTCAAATCCACGGCCCGTGAAATGGCACTTTACTTGTGAAGACGCAAGGGTGAAACTCCTCTCGACATATCCGAAAATTTAAATGTTACATGATACTAGTGCTCTCCGGCAAAGGAGATGGTTGTGTCACCACCGTATTCACACGGGAGGCTTGATAAGCACAATGTTAGTCACCCATGCCTTTCAGCCAGTCTATGATTGCCGGTCGCGGCTGCTGATATTGGGCACAATGCCCTCTCCGCAGTCCGTCCGGCATGGCTTCTACTATTCGCATCCGCAGAATCGTTTCTGGCCGTTGCTGGCGCACTTGTTGCAGGAGCCATTGCCGGTCACACCGAAGGCAAAGGCCGCATTGGCATTACGGCATGGCATTGCGCTGTGGGATGTGCTGGCGAGTTGTGAAATCAAGGGGGCTGCGGACGCTTCCATCCGCAATCCTGTCCCCAACGATTTCGCCTCGTTGCTGGCGACTGCCCCCATTGAGCGAATCTACACGACGGGCAAGGCCGCCTATACTCTGTTTCAGACGCATGTCGCCCCAGTCATTGGGCGGGAGGCCATCTATCTGCCCTCCACCAGTCCCGCCAATCAGGCGCTGTTTCCCTGGGATAAGTTGGTGCGGACCTGGCGCGAACTGCTGGGGATGCAGTTGGTGGGAGGAACTATTCTGCCTTCCAGTCTGCATTGAACCATTGCCGCTGGGTTCTCCAGTAGCGGGCTGCCTGGCGGGCGTGGTTGGCGAAGATGGAGAAATCCACCTGAAGTGGGTAGATTCTCTCTCCTAGGCATTGGCCGGAGAACACATACATGCCATGCCAGCCGTTTTGCCTATATTCTGCGATGCCTCCGTCAACCATTGATTGGAACTTTGGCAATTTCAGAAAATCTCCGTCCAGGACTAGCGCTGCGCTCCAGAAGAAGGATTGCATGGCCGCGATGGATGGTTCCCTGTCCCTAGTCACACGGTCACGTATGCTGGTTTTGCTTTGCAGGCAGCCAAAACACAGTCTCTTGCCATCCTTGATTAGTGTCGCATACCGATCAAAGACGCTGCCGTCGATTTTGCTCCTTCAGCCAACTGATGTCCCGTGGTTCATTGCTCAGTTCATTAGCCTTGATAATTGTGTTCAAGTCTCTTTGAAGCAGAATCTCTATGTTGGTATTGTTTAGTGCTGAATTGGCCAGAAATTTAATCATCTCCTCAAAGGCATGCCCGCTGGACTTTTTCCAGCTTTGGTCTGCCTGAATGACTTTTGCAATGATGGAAGCGTCGTTTATGCCGCTTTTGCGGTGGACATGAGCCTCATATACGAATCGCCAGATTACGGCAGCATCCATTTGAGGAAACTGTCTCATGCCTTGCAGGATGGCTGCCTTGATGGCCTCCTTTTGGGCATATCGCTCCGCCTCGTCATGGTCTTTGAGTTTCTTTTCCCTCAATATCTGCTCTTGAGCCTCAAGAAATGTCGAATTGTATGTGGATTGGATCAGCTGCTTTGCATTCGCTATGTCGCTCATTTTTTTTCTCCATCTGTAGCAGTTGTTGAATGATCGCCTTTCCCCAGGCAAATGCCAGAAGTGGCGGAACCGCATCGCCAATCTGCTCGTATTTGTCCTGCACTTCGCGGTTGATATGCGGGACTATGTACGGTCCCCCCTCGAAACGATACGAGTCGGGAAAAGACTGGAGCCTGGCGCATTCACGCACTGTCAAAGCCCGGTGTTCGGTCGGATGCACGAATTCATCCAGGCAATGTGAGGTGACAGTAGGAGAGGGAAGGCCTGGCTTCAGGCGGTAGTTTCGCTTGATGAAGATTTGCCTGGGCAACACCCGTCTTTCCTGTAGAGCCAGTCTTGTGGGCTCATCGCATTTTGCGAACAAGTCCTTTAGGCTTTCCCCTTGTTGCAGCAGGGTAAAGCGCTCTAGGGTGGCGGGGCGGTGTTTCATGGGCATATGGTAGGTTAGTTCATCTTGTTCTCCCTGACCGATGCGCCAGAAGGAGAGATTGCGCATCAGCGCTGCGTATTGGCTTTTGTTTTCCTGATATTCCCTGCCCTCTTGCCAGGAATTGGGCTGGACGGGGGGGAGGCCAGCCAGTGCGTCTTCTACCGTTAGCGGATTGGGAAAACAGGGAAGCGGGGGAGACAGTCTGACCTTTGGGAAGCGTGTTCCCAGGAGAAAGAAGCGCCTTCTGTGTTGCGGCACACCAAAATGTGCCGCATCCAGGATGACCTCGATAAAATTGCCGTAGCCGGCCTGTCGCATTTCCTTTTTGAGAATATCCACGATGCGTGTTGGGTCGTTTTTTCCAACGGTTTTGGAGGTTATGCCTGGAACATTTTCGAAAAGGAGGAATTTGGCGTTGACGATTTGGGCAATGCGTATGCCCTCCCGGAACAGGAATTGTCGGTCGTCGTAGAAGCTGCGCGAGGTGTTGCCTGCCGTAGAGAAAGTCTCGCAGGGCATCCCGGATGTGACCAGGTCAATGCCTTCCTTAGGGCAGAACGGCAGGATTTTCTGCGCTGTCACATCGCGGATATCGGCGCGGATGACATGTACTGATGGGTGATTGGCCACATAGGTGTCCACGCAGGATTGGACTTTCTCCAGGGCAACTCGGGTGGTGAGACCGGCTGCCTGAAGGCCGGTGCAGAATCCCCCCACTCCGCTGAAGCAATCGACATGGGTGATTTCCCTAGGTATGGCAACCGCATTTTGCTGAAGGATGTCCAGCATTGACCATTGACCTAAAGTGGAAAATGGCTGGAATGTCTGCCCATTGTCAGCCATCAGGCTCTTCAGAAAATCCAATTGCTCGGCTGGTTCGCAGACCGACAATTGGTCACCGGGTGTTGTACTCACGTGAAACGACTCTTTTCTTTCACGCGAATCGTTGCTCTTTCGTTTTTTGGCTTGTCGTGGCATAATGGGATATGTATATGTTTTGTTATCCAGTTATTTCAGAACGGGAAGAAGACGTTCCAGTTCGGAATCGGGGCAGGATGCCCCAGCTAGCACACCGATGAGTTTTGCCTGACGCATTGCGTTGTCTGGGGTGCTGGTCCATCCTTTGCCTGGCACGAAATGGCGGATGGTTTGGTTGTGAAGTCCCTGTACCCCTTCGATGAAGAAGCAGTGCTCCGCGCCCAAATGCTTGACAGCCAGATGGTAGAGTTCCGTGGTGTTGCTGCTGTCTGTTCCGCCGATGATGAGAATGAGGTCGCATCCGCTGGTGCAAAGGTTCTGGGCCGCCTCCTGGCGGGCTATGGTGGCTTGGCAGATGGTGCCCGCGACGCGGAATGGGGCAGTGTGCCAGGGGCATTGGGCGAGAATCCGGGCGACCTGCCTTGTCTCGTCCGCCGACATGGTGGTCTGGTTGACCAGAGTCCATGGCCGTGCGCATAACTCCTCCTGGTTGGCGTGCGAGGCAAGACATTCCTGGGTGGCCAGGGGGGTGGAAACGGTGAAATGTGTGCCTGGAATGCGCGACTCGATGCCGTTGGTCTCCTGATGTCCCGGCTTGCCGTGGATGAACACCACGTCCCCTGCGTCGGCTGCGCATTCGGCTGCACGCCAGACCTTGCGGACAAAGGCGCAGGTGGCGTCGATGATTTTCCCAGGGGGAGTCACAAACTCCCTGAGGCGTGTGTCCAGAACTTGCGGCAGACCAAAGGCGGGTATGACGAATATCTCCTCGGGCAATGCCTGATGGAACACCTCGTCCAGTTTGTCCTGGGGAACGATTCTGACCCCCTGCGTCACGAACCAGCCATTGACGATTGGGTTGTGAATCATTGGCCCTAGCAGCCAAACACGTTGCCCTGTTGGCCTGTTCAAGGTGTCGCAAAGGAGCGACACCGCACGGCGCACACCTGCGCAGAAACCGAATTCGCCGGGAAACAGCAGGGCGCGCCCCTTTGACAGATGATGCAGAGGCTTGCCTTGCCGAAGTTGGTCGATGCACTGACTGGCAAAAGGGTTCATAGGGTCAGAGTCGGGTGGATATGAAGGGCGTTCAGCGCGGCGCGGAAATCCTCCGGCAAAGGAGCCTGGAAGCGAAGGTCCGCATGGGTGACGGGGTGACGCAGGCGCAGCCGCCAGGCGTGCAGCAGCTGGCGTTCCGCCTCCCAGGGCATTTCACGGGGACGCCCGCCATAGAGAGAGTCACCCAGAACGGGATAGCCCGCATGGGAGAAATGCACCCGTATCTGGTGTGTGCGTCCGGTGTGCAGACGCACTTTGACCAGAGTGCAGCCGCCGCCCCGCCCGATGACCTGATATTCGGTGAACGCCTCTTTGCCGCCTTCGGAGACGGCCGCCATGCGGATTCGGCTGTGGACATCCCGACCGATGTTGTCCTTCATGCTGCCTGTGTCGTTGGGCATTTCACCCAGGACGATGGCCAGATAGGTCTTGCGCACCTCGTGGTTCTTGAAGGCCTCGGTCAGCGACTCCTTCACGGCGGGGGTTTTGGCAATGAGCAGCACGCCGGAGGTGTCCTTGTCCAGGCGGTGGACGATGCCAGGCCGTGCCAGCTGGTCTATCATGGCCTGGAAATCGGGCGTGCGGATGTGCGAGAGCAGTGCGTTGACCACGGTACACTGCATGTTTCCCGCTCCGGGGTGGACGACTTGCCCTGCGGGCTTGCAGATGACCAGCAGGAAGTCATCCTCGTAAAGGATGTCCAGCGGAAGCGCGGTCGCCTCCAGGCCGTTGGGCGTGGGGGGGATATTGACGTCAATGAGGTCGGCTGGATGCACCTGGTTGGAGCGTCGGCAGGTTTTGCCATTGAGCAGAACCCAGCCATTCTCGATGGCGTGCTGGAAGAGGGCACGGCTGCGGCCAGGATTGACAGTGGTGAGATAGGCGTCAATGCGCTGGGAGGGCACCTCTGCCGGAACCATGAGATGGAGTTCGAGTTCAACCATTCCGACCTTTGGCGAAGCGCGACGCCAGGCGTGGCGCCGCATAATAGACCAGAAGGGAGACTGGCAAGGCCCAGAGGCAGGTGATTTGGGCGGGGGTCAGGCCATGCCACAGTTGTTCCGCTGGATAGTCTCCCCTGGCGTATTCCGCGCAGAACCGCGCTACGCTATAGAGGCAAAGATAGACGAGAAACAGGTGACGCCGGCATTTGCCGTGCCTCTCCAGCCAGAGCAGCGCGCCGCAGATGCACAGGTCGCAGAAACTGAATAGCCCTTGCACAGGGAAGCGGCTGCCAGGGCAGTGCGAGTATGAGATTGCCAGCGGCCCCTGATACACGAAGCCGTAGCAGCAGCCATTGAGCAGGCAGCCGATTCGCCCGAAGGCGTGTCCAAGGGCGAGGGCGGGGGCTAGCAAGTCTGCAGCCCTCCAGGGCGCCCAGTGGTTTTTCCAGCACATGAGCAGCACGATGATGGTCGCGCCCGCAAAGCCTCCGTAGAAAACCAGTCCACCCTGGTAGATTTTGAAGATGTCGGCGGGGCGGTCGGCGAATTCCTCTGACCAGAAACGAATCACGTAGAGGGCGCGCGCGCCGATGAGCCCCGCCAGCATTCCCCAGAACACAATGTCGGAGACCGTCTGCTGGGTAAAGCCATAGCGTTTGGCGCGTTTCCCGGCCAGCAGGAAGGCGGAGAGCAGGCCGCAGGCGGCCATGAGCCCGTACCAGCGAAGGCTCAGGGGGCCAATGGATATGATTTCAGGATTGAGCATTGGGTTTGGATTGATGCTTGAACTGGGTGCTGAAAATCAGCAGGCAGATGCTGCAGATCCCCACCAGAAGGGGACCGTAGATGATTCCCACCAGCCCGAAGGTCTGGAGACCGCCCAGCATGGCGAAGAACAGCACCATGAAGGACATGCCCGTTTTGCCGCTGCGCTTCATCAGCAGGGGGCAGAGCAATTGGTTGGCGTTGGAGACAATGCACCCGCAGGTGATGAAGATGAAGGCCGCCTTGATGGGCGAGCCGCTCAAATACAGGTAAACGACGGCGGGGATCCAGACCAGACCTGTCCCCACAAAGGGAATCAGCGAGCAGAAGCCGAGCATCACGCCCCAGAACAGCGCGGGGATGCCGACCAGGCTGAAGCAGAGCATCGCCAGCACTCCCTGCATGGCGGCTGCCCCGAAAACCCCGTAGAAGATGGCGCGGGTGACGTCCTTGATTCGGTCGGTGACTTGACGCTGTTCATCGTCTCCCAGGGGTGAGATGCTCTTGAGGTATTGCCAGATGCTGTTGCCGTCGTAGAATATGTGGTACATCACGAACAGCATGATGAGGAAATTGAGCATGGTTGCCCAGGCGCGTGAAAGGATGGCCAGCAGGCTTTGCAGCACCAGGGCAAGCGCCTTGCGCATTCCCGCCACCAGCAGTTCGCCGGGGTCCATGCCGACAGCCTGGGGCTTGTCGGGTGGGGGCGGCGCCAGGACATTGACAGGGGAGTGAAGGTTGGGAACCGTGCTTTTTTCCGCCGCGCTTTGGGGGGCTTCGCCGCCCTTGTCCTCTGGCGCAGCCGCCTCTTTGGTAATGTCCAGCGCCAACTGGTCAAGGTCGATTTCCTTGCCCTCCGTCAATTTGAGCAGACCGGAGAGTTCCCCATGCCATTTTATCCAGGTCTCCTGGAGTTTATAGCGCTCCATCAGTTCATGGGTCTTGGCTGGCAGGTCTTTCTCTATCCAAAGTAGGGCGGACAGCACGGTGGCCTGTCCCTGTTTGGCCACATTGACCGTGAGAAAGCCCAAGGGCAACACGATGCAGATGCAGACCAGTGTGACGGAAAGGAACGCGGAGACGCTTTTGCCCAGTGTGACACCAGTTCCCGCCTGCCTGTTATGCCGAATGCGCCAGTTTTCAATCGAGTTCGCGATTTTACGGTGAATCCAGTTGTGGACTGGCATGAAGGCACCCGCGCACAGCATCCCCAGTATGATGGCATGCAAAACCTTGCGGACAAGAAACACCACCGTGCCCAGCAGGACAATCGTCAACAGCAGGAAGGTGACTTTGGCAATGACTGGCGCCCAGTCATCATTCTGTGTTTTGGTTGGTTCTTGTGACATGAGTGGCTTCCCCCTCTTCTGCTTGGCGGAATGTAAAAAATGTAATCCGCTTCGGGAGAAACGCAAGCGGGCTGGAGATGATTTGCGGAAGATAAGGAGCCGTTAACGCCTCCTGGGAAACGCGGGGTGTAGCGGCGGCGTCCCGCCGCCGTCTGTGTTTCATGCATCGTGTTGGTGTCGTGGCCGCCAAGGGGGGCACTCCTCGATAAAAGGCGTGCTATGCTTTCTCCA
>JAFRLP010000286.1 GCA_017431185.1 Victivallales bacterium
GAGACAGACGGCGCACTCCAGCCACGCACAGAGGCATCTTCTTCTCAAATACATGTTTCCTGGCCTGGCGGTTCATTGCGTATCCACGGCTCTGGTGGTGGATGTCAGCCAGAGGAGAAGGTGACGAATCGCACGGGTGTGTATCAACTTTGGCACTTGCCATTGGTTCAGAATGAACTGATGGCGGATTTTAAAGTTACTCAGCAATAGAAAAACCAAAATGCAATACGGAAGATTTCAACAGACCAAGGCGGGTTCGGCTTTGCCATCGGGCTTTCTGAAAGAGTGGCTCAAGTGTCAGAATGACGGGTTGTCCTCGCATTTCGCAGAGCAGGGATTTCCTTTTGATACCCCCATGTGGGATGGCGGGGTCGGGATAATCAAACCTGCCTCGATTGTCTATAATGACGAGGCGGCGGAGACTCCGACCCAGGAGGCATGGTGGCCGTATGAGCAGAGCGCCTATCTGCTGGATGGCCTGCTGGGCGTCGGAATCCTTGCGGGCGATTCCGGCAAGATTGCTCTCTATCGGCGGAACCTGGAGTATCTGCTCTCCCATCCCGATGAGCACGGCTTGCTGGGTTATTGCTATGGGGCAATCGGTTCGGAGTGGCCGATGGCGGTGTTCTTTCGCAGTGCGGCGCGCTTCTTCGATTTCACGGGGGAGACGCATGTCCGCGACTCCCTGATCAGGCATTATCTGAATCTGCCGGAGGAACAACTGGCCATCGGTTTCCGCCATATCAACAATCTGGAGGGTGTCCTGACCGCCTACGGATGGAGCCAGAATGCCGAACTCCTGCGCAAGGCGGTGGCAGCCTATCGTCGGCATGACGAATACTATTCGCTGCATACCGAGGACGAGTTTGAACTCTACCGCTCGAAAATCACCTCCAAACGCAATTATGTGATTCACGGCGTGTCCTTCAGCGAGTCCATCAAACTGCCTGTGCTGCTCTATCTTCACACGGGGGACAAAGGCTATTTGGACGATGCAGAGCGCGGTCTGGCGGAGGTCCTGAAACGCCACGAGCAGATTCCAGGACTGCCCTCATGCAATGAGGACTTTGCGGGGCGCGACCCCTTGCAGGGATATGAAACCTGCGTCATCAGCGACTTCGGCTGGAGCCTGGGGTATTTTCTGATGGCCACAGGGGATGGCGAATATGCCGACCGCATGGAGAAGATTTTCTACAATGCCTACCCAGGCGCCCTGATGAAGGATTTTTCCGCCCTGCAATATCTTTCCTCGCCGAACCAGGTGATTGCGGATGCAGGCTCCAACCACTCCTTCTTCTATCGCGGATGCGCCACGTTCCGTCAATTCCGTTCCGACCACAGCGCCCAGTGTTGCACGGGGAATGTCCATCGCATTTTGCCCAACTTCCTGATGCGGATGTGGATGCTGACTCGGGACGGCTCGCCCGCCGCCGTGCTCTACGGCCCCTCGGAATATTCCGGCATCTTCGATGGCAATCCCTATCGGATTTTCGAGGAGACGGAATACCCCTGCGCCGAAACGGTCACTTTCCGCATGACGATGGAGCAGCCGATGGAGATGCCTTTCACATTCCGCATTCCCAAGTGGTGCGGAAATCCTTCGCTCAAACTCAACGGTCAGCCGTTGAGTCTGCCAACGGGCGACAAAGGTTTCGTGACGCTGTCCCGACAGTGGAGGGATGGTGACTGCCTGGAGTTGCTCTTGCCGATGGCTCCCGTCCAGAAATATGACCGCTACTGGTCTCATTTTGAATATGGACCGCTGGTGTTTTCCCTGCCGATAAAACACCAGTTCACCCGTGAGAATCCCTCGCCGTTTGCCCCCTGTGCAATCTTGCCTGCCGAGTCGTGGGACTATGCGGTGTCCGCCAATGCACATGCAACGGTGTCCCGAAACGCGGACGGTTCGCCCTTCAGTGATGTCCCGCCGCTGAAGATGACCGTCAAAGGAGTGCGAATCAGCAATTTCGGCGACCTGGAACTGGGTCGCTATACCCCCGAGGTTCCGTTGTTCCATCAGGTGCGCTCGGAGGAGACGGATCTGGAACTGGTGCCCTACGGGAACGCGTTGCTGAGAATCACGGCATTCCCTGATACGGTCAGACGGCGGAACATCGGCTGCCATCAGGTGCTGGTTTCGCCCGTCTATCCTTATGACTTCACCAAAGGAATGGAAAAGCAGCGCTTTTTGCCCGAGAAGGTCTCGCCCGCTGGGCTTTTGTCCGCGAGCAAAGTCATCGAACCCGAAAAGTCGGGATACTGCGATTTGCTGAAATGCTATCCGCTGGCGGAGCATGCCCTGGCCTATCTCTATTTCCGCTTCTATTCTGATTGCGAGCGCAATGCGTTCTTTGCCATCGGCGCCTCGCAGGGCGGGGAGTTCTTCTTCGAGAACCGCCGGATAGGTGTGGTGGAACCCATCACCGACGCGGAATATGTCGCTCCTGAAATCGTGCCTGTGCGCCTGAAGGCGGGGTACAATATCCTGGTCGCCAAATGTGTGCTGGGACAGGTGCCGATGCAGTACCGTCGGGTCTGGGGCGCAATGGCAAGGGCGTTCTACGTGGAGGAATGAGCCATGAACCACCCCGAAAAGCGAGTCGCCAGGTCCATCGACATGCCGGGACGATGCCGAAAATTCACCGACATGGTGTACAGCGGAAAGCATCCCGACCCTGAAAGGTACTGGCGGGAAATCAAAGCAGTCCAGGATGAGTTCAATCCTCCGCCCTTGGAATACTCCCTGTTCTGCGGGGAGATGCACGGCCACACCAATCTCTCCGATGCGTATGGGCACGTGGATATCGACGGCTATTTCCGCTCCATCCGCGACCAGGCGAAACTGGACTTCGGCGCCCTGTCGGACCATGACCACGGCGGGGTCGGAAAAGCCGAATTGTGGGACGAGGGCAAGTGGGAGCTCATTCAGCAGAAGGTGCAGGAGTATTATCAGCCGGGTGTGTTCACCACTCTTCTGGCGTATGAGCGGGACTCCTATCCCTTCTTCAACAATCTGGTCATTTACTATCGGGACGGCAAAGGCGAAATGTTCCGTGGCGTCCGTGATGGCGAGATTACGCTGAGCGAATTGCTCTTTCTTCTGAAGCGCGATGATGTTCTGGTCGTGCCCCATGACTCCTACTGCCTTTCCGCAGGCTGTGACTTTTCCACCTTGCCGCCGGAGCTGATGCCCTCCCTGATGGAAATCTACAGTTGCTCGGACTGCGCGGAATATTTTGACCATCCGCTGCACAAGGACTCCTGGGTGCGTGGCGGGTCGTGGCAGGACGCGCTGAAGCGCGGTGCAGCCATCGGAGTCATTGGCGGGTCGGACGACCATTGCGGGACTCCTGGCCAGGACCATCCAGACGAGCCGTATCCCTTCTGCTATCGCGGCGTGACGGGGGTCTGGGCCACGGCAAATACCCGCGAGGCCATTTTCGACGCCTTGAAGAAAAGGCGCTGTTTCGCCTTCATGGGCAATGGGCGGATGTCCCTGGATTTTCGCATCAATGGACACTGCATGGGGGAGAAAATCGCCGTGGCATCCGACGAGGGCAGAAGCATCTGGATTGATTTCAAGGCGCCCGAAGAGATTGAGCGGGTGACTCTGGTCAAGAATTGCCAGGACCAGGTGATTCTGTACGGCAGAGGCACGCAACTGCTGTTCGACTACCGTCAGGACTCCCCTTGCGACTGCTACTATGTGCGTGTGGTCACGGCCAAGGGACGCTACTGCTGGAGTTCCCCCATCTGGGTCAGCGAATCTGATAAAGAATAGGGTGTACCGATGGCTGCCTCGCCGTCGCCACCACAATCTCCAGGACGAGACATGTTTTTTCCTTCGGAACTGCCATGATCGATATTGAGAAAGTTCGTAAATGGAGTGTTCGCTTCAGTTCTTTTCCCGAGCTCCAGGCATTGCCGTTTCCCAGCATCGTGGTGGAGGAAGTAGAAGGGACAGGATATCATCTGCCGCAGTGCAATCCCAAAAACATCCCGCCAGAAATCGGCGGGCAGATTACGGTGACGCTGGACGGGCATGGCATCTTCAGAGTCGGGCGAGAGCACCATGACTGCCTGCCTGGAACTGCGTTCTGCTATCGTGATTGCGACCCGCTGGTCTCCTACTATACCGCCAATAACAGCAGCTGGCATTTCCTGTGGATCAATTTCTGCGGCCTGACCTCGGAACGGCTGATTGCGGAGGTCAATCGCAGCTATGGCTATTTCTTCCACATCGGGAAAAACAGTGGCCTGGAACAGAAGCTTCTGGACTACAAGCGCTATTCCGGCTCATCCCTGCGGCTCTCCCCTTGGGAGGGAGCCAAAATCGTCCTGGAGTTTCTGGAAATGCTGTGCGGCCAGGCGAACATGGACATGAAAATCACCTCCAGTTCCAGGCTGGTCAACGAGGTCAAGGATGAGATACGAAAGTCCTTCAACGAGTCCCTGACCGTGGAACTGCTCGCCCGAAAAAATAGCGTGTCACGCGAACATCTCTCCAAGACATTCCACCAGGAAACGGGAATGTCCCTGCGGGACTACCTCGCGGAGCAGCGTCTGAATGAGGCGCTGTCCCTGTTGCTGAAGTCCAACTTGAGCTGCAAGGAAATCGCCACCATCTGCCGTTACGGCTCCTATTCCGCCTTCTTCCGATGCTTTCGCAAGGTCTATGGCGTTTCACCCGATGAATTCAGAAGGACAAAACTGGGATAGCAGATGTTTTATTCACCCTTTTGAGGGGAAGAAGACAAAAACGGCATAGCACAGGCTGGGCGATGAACGCCGCCGTGGAGAAATCATGGGATGGCGCTACCGCTGTCTCAATTCAAACAGCAGGGTGTTGGGGCCGTTGGTCTGCCAGGAGAGAACGCTTTGGTTTGGTTCAACGGTTTTTCCGCTGAAAATTTCTCTTCCAAAGCAAACCCCGTACGGCAAGGTCAAATTCAACAGCGTCTTGTCCTTGCAGTGTACAGCCAGGAAACGGCTGTTGGCGAAGACAGGCATTTCGGCTTCAGTATAGAGATGGACTCCGGCCTGGCGCGCCAGATTTTTAAGGTCGGCGGTCGTCAGATCATCGGGGTTGCGGACAAAAACGGAAGTCCAGTCGCTCATGGCGTGAAGTTCAATGCCTTTTGCTTTGTTCAGCGGCATTCCAAGCCATTTTTCACAACGGGACTCATCCAGAGAGCCCCCGTCGCTCAAGCCGGGAGCGTAGAGCCAGATCACCATGCGGTGGTCTTTCAGTATATACTGTTTTAGCAAGGCTTCCTTTGACGGAGTGATTTCCCATTGGCAGGGGAAAACGACCATTTTTATCTTATCCAGATTCGGAATCTTGGGTATGTCATTCAGGCAATAGCACTCGAACGGGAAGCCGGTCTGATTCAGTTTCCTTCTGGTGTCGCAGGAGAAGGAGCGCTGGCGTTTCGGGTTTGCCCCATGGGCGATGTAATAGCTGGCGTCTGGATCGACAACCATGATGGTCTCTTCCACAGAATAATCATTTGCATTCTAGTAAAAATGGTGTATATTAAGCAAAAGGTTTTTTCTCACCGTCAGAAGAAAAAAAAGGCAAAAAAAGGAAAGGTTCACTAAAATGAAGGACACAGGAAAGCAGAGCAAGAAGGTCATC
>JAFRLP010000287.1 GCA_017431185.1 Victivallales bacterium
CATTCGATACGTCACATTCAGCCACGGCGGCGACTTCACGCAAATCGCCCCAGAGGTGCTCGGTCTCTGCCGTCAGGCGGGAAAGACATCCGCACAGCACGGTTTCCAGTTCACCTATCACAATCACGCCGCCGAATTCGCGCCGTATGAAGGCCGTCCCGCACTGGATTACCTTTATGAAAACACCAATCCATCGCAGGTCATGGCCGAACTGGATGTCTATTGGATTGCCAAAGGTGGCGAAGACCCTGTGAAATACATCGAACGCTATGCCAGCCGTCTGCCTCAACTCCATTTGAAGGACATGGACCGCGCCGACGGCTCCTTCACCGAACTTGGACAGGGTTGCATCGATCTGGCCGCCTGCATAGATGCAGCGAAAAAGAGCATCTGCCAATGGGTCATCTACGAACAGGACGTCTGCAAACGCGACCCGTTCGAGAGCGCGGCCATGAGCTTGGAACACCTGAACAGGCTGCTGAAGCGCTGAAACCTTGCCGCAAGGACTCATTTCACCTTGACAATCACAGGCTGCCGCGCCAGGTCGGCGGGCAAAGTGACGCGGGGCGTTTTGTCCGAAAGACTTTCAAACGCCTGCGGGCGGATGCCCTCGAAGGAAGCACTTGCCTTCGTCACCGCAATCTTTACGTGTCAAATACACTTTTCATTGTCTCTCCCGTGCTTATATTTGCAATATCAGAAATTAAAGGAATTGCATTATCAATTTATTTTTATTTTTTGAAAAATCTTAGAAAAAGCCTTTTTTCTTCTTGAAAAAGAAATATAGAGGTATATATTAGTTATCAGAAAGTCAAGGAGGTTCCAATGAGTGAAAAAGATGACGCCTGGAGGAAATTTCTGGAGCACGAGAGAATTGTGGCTGGACTGCTGAAGTTGACGGTTGCCCCCAAGCATGAGATGTTCCGAAAACTGCGCCTGACGCGGATGGACACCAGGGAACTGCGTTTTGTCGCGGATGACCGCAAGGGAGAGAGGGCAATGAAACGCGAACGGGACGGGTGCTGGCAGATGGCCTGGAACCAGCCCGATGGCCAGCAGGCGCGCGCCATTCTGGGCATTGAGGTCCAGACGGAGATGGACCCCGCCATGCCTGTCCGCGTGGCCATGGAGGACGTCATCAACTACAGCAACCAGGCGGAGGTGGAAACGGAAAAGGCCAGAAAGGAGCGGGAGAAGACGAAAAGACAGGGCAAAGGCAAAAGGCGGGACTCCTTTCTGTACCCTGCCCTTCCCCCAACGCCGCTGGAGATGGTGGTCACCCTGGTCATCTACACGGGGAAACGGGTCTGGAGCACTGGCCGCTCCCTTCGCAGGATGGTGAAGGTGTACCCGCCATTCGCTCCTAAAGACGTTCCTGGATTCCAGTTCAGGCTTCTGGATTTGCGGCGCGTCCCCGAAAAAATGCTGGCGTCCTGCGAGAAAAATTCCAGAAGCGTGATAAAGTATCTGAAGGTGCATGACGACAAGGAGGCGTTGCGTGAACTGCTGAGGGGCGACAGGGATTTCAAGAGGGTCCTGGTTGACACGGCACGAGTCATCCAGGCAGTCACCGGTGCAAAATTCAAAATTCCCAAACACAAGGAGGTCATGGACATGTGCAAGGCAGAAAGGGAGTTGTGCAAGGAGGCAGAGGCAAGAGGGGAGGCAAGAGGGGAGGCAAGAGGGGAGGCAAGAGGGGAGGCAAGAGGACAGATAATAGGCGAGGAAAGAGGTAAGAAAATAGGCGAGATAATAGGCGAAAAGAGAGGCGTGAAAAAGGGCATCATGGTCTATGTCGCAAGATTGACGCGGCTTGGCGTCAGCAAGGAGAATATCGCGGTGGCGCTTGCCGAGGATTACAGCCTTCCGCTCGCCGAAGCCATTGCCTACCTTCAATGAGTTGCGTGGCAACAGGAATCAGAAGCGGTTTCGGGTAATTTGGTTCTAACGTTGAGACATTGCTGCAAGCGTCATTTCACCTTGACAATCACATACTGAAGCGCCAGTTCGGCGGGCAAAGTGACGCTTGACGTATTGTCCGCATGGTTTTCAAACGCAAGCGGGCGGACACCCTCGAAGGATGGGCTGGCCGCCGTCACCTCCGTCGCCATTCCTGGCACGCGGAAGGTGATGTCCTTGCCAAGCGGGGGAAAGGCTGGACTGGGGGCACGGTCATCCAGGATTTCTCCTGTTTTCATCTTGACACCTGTTGCGTTCAGGAAATGAATGCATCGGGTTCCGTCGGCCTCTTTCCAGATGGCCGTATATACTTGGGAGGGAGCCTCGACCTCCCAGTAGGCGACAGAGGCCAACTGAACCGCCAGATGGTTCCGAAAACGTTCCTCCAGAGCATCCCGCTCAATGTAGTTCCATTTTTCCCGAGCGCTTTTCTCCGCCTGCATGAAGAGCGCCTCCCAATCCAGGGCACGGTAGATGAGGCGCCCTTTTCCATAGGGGCGTTCCTCGCAGAGGATATTGTGGCTGGCAGGATTCAGGAAGGTGCGCACTGGCACATCGCACGGCAAGCCGTCAATCTCCTTCACACTCCATGCGGAGAAGTACTTTGGGGTGAAGCCGAAGACGTCGGCGAAGGGCCAGGCCTTGCGTTCCAGACCAGTCTCGTCGCAAAGGCCCGCGACTGTGGTAAGCATGACTGTGCCGCCGTCTTGCGCGAACTGCATTATGGCGTCACGCTCCTTGTCGGAAATGCAGGCGGAGGAGCCAAGGGATAGAACCTTGTATTTCTTCAGGATTTCCGGACGCAGGCTGATGTTCGCAATCATCTCGTACGGGATGTGCATCGCCTCAAGTTCCTGCGCCAGACCGAACAGGCCGTGCTCAAAGCCCAGGGAGCGGTTCCAGTCGCGGCTTGGCGCGGAGAAGAGCAGGGCCATCTCGGCGATGTTCTCCGCGCCTTTGAGGCGCAGGTTTCCGGAGGTCTTTGCAAAGGCCCCAAACGCAGGTGCCTCCTTTGGCATCTGGAAAGCCATGAGCGCACTCTGTCCGCACATGTTGGCGACCGCCCATGCAAAATAGCTGCTCTCCCAATCGGACGTGTAGTAAATGCCCCAGATGCGCGTGCCGTATTCCCTGGTGATGACGTTCTTCATCTTGCGCAGGGGCAGCAAGGCCCTGGATGACTTCATGACATTGCGCGTCATGACCTCCGTTCCGAACATGTTGACCGTGCGCGCCAAATCCATGATGTCAAATCCAGCCTTGGACTTCGGCAGGGAGCGGGTGAACCCCCAATGCGTCGTGTACATGGAGAGCGCCAAGTCGGGTTTGATGTCCTCGAGACACTCCCTCAACTCGACAAACCAGTTGGTGATGGCGGCCATCTTCCACTCATGCCATCTGCGATAGAATAGCGTCTCCGTGCTGGCCAGCGCGGGGGACAGTTCGTTCAGGGGATAAATCCAGCCCGTATCGCGCGTGAAAGCCTCCCTGCAATGGCGGCAGGAGCAGGAATGGGTCCAGAACTGCACCTCGTCCAGCTGGAAGCCGTCAATGCCCACCTCCACGTTTTTTCGCCAATACTCAAAATACTTTCGTTTGAATTCGGGGTTGAGAGGACAGAGTTGGAACGAGGGCAGATGGTCGTCCAGTCCGCGGCACAGTTCCGGAAGACGTTCCGCCAAGGTGCGGAGACCGCTCTGCTGATTCCAGAGGATGGTCGTGTCATGGTGGTCGATGATCTTCAGATTGCGCCTATGGCATTCTTCCGCAAGTACCCTGTTGTATTCGACTCCGGCCTGGAAATGTTCAGGGAAAGTGTGGCGGCTATGCAGGAAACCGCTCATCACGCAGTTATACCCTTTTCCTGTCACGTCGGCGTCAATGAGCGCCGTGCGGAGTTCCTGGGGGCAACCCTTTTGCGCGATGTTCATGCCGCCTCGTAGATTGCCCATTTTCATGTCGTCGAGCCATGCCAGCGACGGCAGGTCAGGCGAAGGGAGCCTTGTTGGACGCGGCGGATGCCGATAGGCAGCGCTTGTCTCCGTATCGGGGACAGGCAGTTCCAGCACCTCTTCCGCCAAAGGCAGCGTGTAGGTGCGCGGAAAATCCGCGTTGCGGTATATCAGGGCGGGCTCGTAGCCTTCCGTCACCCAGAAGCAGCGGCGGAGGGAGTAATCCTCTGCGGCGGACATCAGCGGTTGAAGCCCTATTGTCGAGAGGATGAAGTCACCGTCCAGGCGAATGTCCAGCGTTCCGCCACGGACAAACGCGGTCTTTGAGCCTATCCAAATCGTCCGCCCAGCCACGGTCAGTTCCCCCCTTATCAGGTCATCTCCGAGGCGCACGCTGAAACGGTTGGGAAGCCCCGCATAGTTTCCCGCCGCAAGCGTGCAGACATAGAAGCCGTCGGGAAGCCCTTTGAACTGGTAATGGCCGTCCTTTCCGAAAACGCAACTGTAGAAGGCGCCTTCCTTGTGGCCGACCTTTGGCTGGGGCGGGCTCCCGTTCCATCCGACTGTCCCGTCGCCAATGGCGACATTGCCATTGCTGTACTGCCGGCCATAGGCGGGTGCGCCGAAGGCGAGCAGGTGGCTGGGCAGAAGATGCTGGTTGTAGTGGTACATTCGCATAAAGTGAAGCCTGTCGTAATCCTCGAAGCCCATCCCCTCCCGAATGACCAACTTGCACCCTGTGAAGCCGCCTGGCACGGTTGCTTCGCTGCCGCCCGCGAATACCAGGACACCCCTCTCCCTGGAGATGTTCCAGACTCCCTTGACGGCCCCCATCCGGTATCCGTTGCAGTAGCAGGCGGCCCCCATGGGGTTGAAGTCGAAGAGCACGCCGTCTGTCGTCAGCCAATGGGAGGTCATGGATTGGAAGGATGTGTCAAAGAGACCGCCTTGCGGACGCCATGCGCGCGCATTTCCCTCCAGCGACTGCCAGGATTTGCCGTCAAGGGCCCCCGACGCAAAATCCAGCATGACCATCCGCGTCTTGCTTTCCGAGTAGGGCAGGACATTGCTGGCCATGGTAATCTCGATTGAACCGTCCTGGCGCTGGGCAATCTCAAGGCGCACTCGCGTCTGCGGATGCTCGCTCCACAGATTCCAGACCCTGCCCCCGTCGGGAAGAGCCGCGACCCGCCGTTTCGCATCACGAATCGTTGTCTCCCCCAGCGAAAGCCGCAGACTCTCAATGAAAGGCTTTCCGTCCCTGAGGACGCTGAAACCGCCGTCCTTTTCCTGAATCGTCAGGCTACCACGCGATATCATCGAAAAAGCGAAAATCACCGCAAGCAGGCATTTTCCTTTCATTGTTTTCTCCAGAAGAAGCGTTAATTGGATTCAAAGAAGAGCAGCATGACGGACTGCGGCGGCATGGTGAGAATCCCGTCCTTCAGAAGCCAATTGACCTCGGTCAGGACGCGGTTGGCGTCCAGGACGAGAATGCGCTGAACTAATGTCATGCCGATGACCTTCAAACGGAGATTCCTTTTCCTCCGCTCCCTGTTGGAGATGAGCAGGGCGCCCTGCCGCCCCTCCCCGTTCTGCGCGGCGACCGCGAAAATGCCCGTCTCCTCACCGCTGACTTCCGTATGGACGGCTGTGCCCAGTTCGTAAAGCGCGTTGAACGCCTTGAAGGCATAGTAGGTTTTGGAAACCGTGTATTCGGGATTCATGTAGAGTCCGCTGTAGATCCTTGCGGGGAATGCGTCATAGTAGAGCGCCATGTCGCAGGGGGCCTTTTGAAGCAGGGAGAAAACGGCCACCGCGTATGCGGCGCCCTCATTGGAACGCATGGCGTCCCAGGGTGCCAGGTCGTCCATGCAGGTGTCGTGCTCCACATAGTTCCATTCGCCGAAGATGCTCTCCGTGGAGGGGAAGCCGGCTTCGTCCAGGCGCTTTCTCACGTAATCCGCATGCGCGGCCACCTCCTGCGGCTCCTTGGAATAGAGGTGCCAGGTGAAGAAGTCGAAAGGGACCTTTCTGTCTTGCTTGAGATGCTCCAGGAATCCGTCAAAGAAGGCGAGGTATCCGCGACGCACCTCGTTGCATTCGGGGCGCGTGACGGCAAAGAAGCCGCTCGCCCCGTAACCGCCGATTTTGATTCCAGGGAAGCGTTCCCGAAGAAGGCATGCTGTCGTGGAATACAGCGCGTAGAACTGCTGGGGGGTGCCCTGCCACATGGCGGGCGTCTCGGGCTCGTTCCAGATTTCCCAGTATTCAATCCCATAATGGAAGCCATTGGCCCATCCCTCGTTATAGTGGCGAATGATTCCGCTGCAGATGTCCGCCCACTTCCTGAAGTCCGCAGGCGGGCAGACACGATGCGGCTTGAGATGGTGGTTGTTCTCAATCGTCACGCCAAGACGATAGAAAATCTTGAGTCCGGAGGAGGCCAGGGTTCTGAAATAGGCGTCCGTATAGGCGAAATCATAGGATTCAGGAAGCGACGGGTCCGCGTTGGAATCCAGGAAGATGTTAGGGATGTCCACCAGATATGTGCCGCCAAAGGGTCCCCCGGCGTCATGAAGGCGCACATAGGGGATGCCCGCATCCTTCAGTTCAGGCAGTTCGCCATTGTAGATGACGGGGGAGTTGTTGATGCCGTGAAGCGGCTTGATTCTGCCTTCCCGTCTCGTGAAGTCTATCTGCACCATCAGCGTATCTCCAGACTATTTTGTCCCTGCGCGGTTCCAGCGGTTCCCGCTCTTGCCCGTTTCACCGAAGACACCCGCCGCGTAAGGAGAGGAATAGAAGGCGCTTGCGGACGGAACCCTGATTTGCTCCACATGCGCGTCGCCCAGCAGCGTGGCCGCCGCATCGCCATGGCGCGCGGAGACATAGTTGTTGCCTGAATTGTTGGCGCCAGGACGGTCCTCCACTGTGTAGTAGCCGCGGGTCGCGTTCAGGCTGGCCGTCGAGCCACCGTGAATGCTCTCGACCACGATGACAGTCCAAGAGGGCGTGGCCAGCGCCGTGCTCATGGCAGGCCCCGAATTTCCCCCGAAACGCCTGGCAGTGCCGATGTTGTTGCTGTTGTAGCCGTAGCTGATGTATTCGTCCATCATGAGATCTGGACGATGGGAGGGGCATCTGAATATCTTTATCCTGCCATGAGAAAAGTCATCCTGTCCGTAATAGTAGTTCAGCACCGCATGCCACCAACTCTGGGGATGGATGGTCTTCTCTACGCCAGGTCCATCTGCGGAGACCAACTCGTTTCCCGAATTGGTTGACGGATAACGGTCCTCGTAATCGGAGCAGTAAAGGGAGAAAAAGACGCCGATGGTCTTCATGTTGTTCGTACACGAAATGGAGCGCGCCTTCTCGCGGGCCTTGCTCAATGCCGGCAGCAGCATCGCAGCCAGCACACTGATGATAGCGATGACAACCAGCAACTCAATCAATGTGAAAAACACTCGCTTCATGGTGGAACTCCTTATGAAAAGACCCAGAAACCACTTGTTGAACACGTTTAACAACGAGGTATAATATAGTCGATAATGGAAGTCGCGCAAATCGATTTGTTGAAATTTGCTGGAAAAGCGGTTTTTGCGGTAATTCTTCAGCCACTGATATTGGCCAGATGCAGTATTGGCCGCGCGGGGCGCGGCCTGCCAAATCTGTCTGTGAAATCAAACACGAGTGGGGGTTTGGCAGACCGCGCTGACGCGCGGTCAGTACCAGTCGGTGAGGGATTGCTTTTTGCGGGACATTTCGTCAGACGGAAGACAGGGAGGTTTGCAATTGCAGCATGGGGATGCTAGATTATTCGCATGTCAGCAATCCCCTTCCCTGGATAACACATTTCCACAAAATCCGACCAGGTGCATACTTGAATCTCCGCGAAATAGCCAAGAAACTGAACGTCTCCCTCGGAACGGTGTCCGCCGCGCTGTCAGGCAATCCGAAGAACCTGCCTTTTTCCAAGCAGACGCTGGAGCGCATCCGCTCGTATGCCATGCAGGTGGGGTATGTTCCCAACCGCTTTGCCCAGAAGATTTTTCATCCTGAAAGGGAGAATTCGCTGGGGGTTATTTTCCTGCAGGACACAGCCGTTGACCGCAATCTGCCGTTGCTCCCGCACATCATCCGCAGGATGTCGGATCATTCTGCGGAGTACCAGATCCAAGGGTGCAGCCTGAATTCGCTGAAGGCCACTGTCCAACTGATGAGGGGCATGAACATCCGCCGAATCATAACCGTGGGGATGACGTACGCCAAGGACTTTGCGGGAATGGAGACATTCAACGACGTCGAGATTTTCGCCACGGACTATATCGACGGCAACGTGCCGCAGCCAGGCTGCGTCCGCTGCGCCTGCGTGACCAACCGTGATGAATTCCACCAGGAACTGGCGGAAAACCTGGTCAGGCTGGGGCTTGACCCAATCGCCACCAACAGTGACGTCGCCTTCCTGTATCGACAGGGGTTCATACCTGAGCATCTCTATTTCGACGCGCCAGAAGAACGCTGTAATTTTTTTGAATTCGGATATGATGTGGCTGTGAGACTGATGCCGTTCATCAAAAAGAGGCAATGCCGCACCATAGTCATGCACAATGACCGAAGCGCCGCGGGCGCTCTAAAGGCGCTGCGCGAGCATCATGTCAGAATCCCCGCCTCAGTCCAGGTGCTGGGATTCAACGACAGCGACTATACGGGTTATCTGACCGTCCCGCTGACCACTGTCCAGGTTCCGACAAAGACCCATTTGGACAGGGTGCTTGATTTCCTGCTCAATGGCGGCGAGTTGCCGCGAACCATTTTTACGCCTCTGAAGATGATTCCGCGCGACAGCACCACCGCCGAATTGAACCGCCTGTATTCTGGCGCATAGCCAAGCCGCCCGCAGTTTCCTTCAGAATGCCCCGGCGCGCTGGTAAACGTGAATGCCGTACAGACGGGCAAAGGCGTCGCCCCGTGATGCAAGCAGTTTCACAGCCAATTTGGAGGTCGTTATGGCCTGGGCGAATTCAAAACGACGGAAGCGGCGGTAATTGTCCCGTTCCGAAAGCAGGGAGACCATGCGTCCTTCCCTCTCGTACTCGACATCAAAATCCCTGATGCACTCTGGGGGAATCTGACCGAACCTGAACTCATCCAGATTGGTGTCGAAAACCAAATCAAGTCGAGCAAAGGAAACGGGTTTCGGCCAGGAGAGTGTGACTGTCTGGGGAAAGCCTTTGTCCGAAATCCAGATATTCGGCTGTTCCGAGGCAGGACGGCCATAGTCGTTGTGCAGATTTTCAATTCTGTAGGGGTGCTGTTTCGGTAGAATATCGAAAACCATGTTCTGGAAATTCAGGTAGCAGCCGTCCGCTTTGCGGTAGAATCCCGGCAAATGAGAGGAACTGACCCGCCACGCCAGCACCAGCACGGCGACCCTGCACCGCCTTTTCCGAAAATACCTGAAAACGTCTCCCATCGACTATTTTCTGAACCAGAAGCTGGAACGCGCCAAAAACCTTCTGACGGACAATCTCCTTACCGTGAAGGAGGTGGCCGGCAGACTCCACTACGCATCTTCCCAGTACTTCGCCGCCGAATCCAGGAAAAGGTTCGGAGTCTCCCCCAAAACGTTCAAATACCGAATAGCCGACGCCAGGCCATAAAAAAGACCGCGTCTTTTTCATCCAGATAGGCAACCTGCGGAACAAGTCTATTCTCCCACCAGAAGAGCAGGCAGTTTTCTTCCCCCATAACGGAGAAAACTGACTGTCGTCCCCCTTCTGTTGCGGGAAAATTTGCCTCCTTCCCGCTTGAAAATCGGTGGCGTGAATTACATTATGGTGAGTGTTTTTTGCTTTGTCCTCCACCATACCACCCACCCAAAAACAAGGAAACATCCCAATGACAAAGAAAGCAGACATCGGCCTGATTGGACTGGCCGTGATGGGCGAGAACCTCGTCCTGAACATGGAGCGCAACGGCTTCACCGCCGCCGTCTTCAACCGCCACACCGAAAAGGTGGACGCCTTCCTGGCTGGCCGTGGCAAGGGCAAGAAATTCATCGGCTGCCACTCCATCCAGGAACTCTGCGACAACCTCGAGTCCCCGCGCCGCATCATGATGATGATCAAGGCCGGCAAGGCGGTGGATGAAATGATCGCGCAACTCGTCCCCTACCTCTCCGAGGGTGACATCCTCATCGACGGCGGGAACAGCTTCTACCAGGACACCATCCGCCGCACCAACGAACTGGCGGCGAAGGGCATCCGCTTCATCGGCACGGGTGTCTCCGGCGGTGAGGAAGGCGCGCTGAAAGGCCCCTCCATCATGCCTGGCGGAAATCCCGAGGCGTGGCCCTACGTCAAGCCCGTCTTCCAGGCCATCTCCGCAAAGGTGGCCGGCGGCGTGCCCTGCTGCCAGTGGGTCGGCGACAACGGCGCAGGCCACTATGTGAAAATGGTCCACAACGGCATCGAGTACGGCGACATGCAGATGATTTGCGAGGCCTACTGGCTGATGAAGCAGGTTCTCGGGCTGAACGCCGCCGAACTGCACGACGTGTTCTCCAAGTGGAACCAGGGTGAACTCAACAGCTACCTCATCGAAATCACCAACGAAATCTTCACCAAGACTGACCCCGAAACAGGCAAACCCGTCGTCGATATCATTCTCGACACGGCAGGACAGAAGGGCACCGGCAAATGGACGAGCCAGGGCGCGCTTGACCTGGGAGCTCCCGCCCCGACCGTCGCCGAGGCCGTCTTCGCCCGCTGCCTCTCCGCCATCAAGGAAGAGCGCGTGGCCGCCTCCAAGATCATCCAGGACAACGATGTGGCAAAGTTCACGGGCAACAAGGACGAATTCATCGAGGCCGTCCGTCAGGCTCTCTACGCCTCCAAGATCTGCTCCTACGCCCAGGGATTCCAGCTGCTGCGCCTCGCTGCCAAAGAGTTCAACTGGGATCTGCACTACGGTGAAATCGCCCTGCTGTGGCGCGGCGGCTGCATCATTCGTGCCACCTTCCTGGAGAAAATCAAGGAAGCGTTCGACAAGAATCCCAAACTGGATAACCTGCTGCTGGACGATTTCTTCAACGCGGCCATCGCCCGTTGCCGCAAGGCATGGCGTCAGGTCGTGGCGCAGGCGGTTCTCTCGGGTGTGCCCGTGCCCGCCTTCTCCTCGGCTCTGGCCTACTATGACGGAATTCGCTCCGCCAACCTGCCCGCCAACCTGCTCCAGGCACAACGCGACTATTTCGGCGCACACACCTACGAACGCGTCGACAAACCCCGCGGCCAGTTCTTCCACACCGAGTGGACGGAGACCAGCGGCAAGACCGTCGCCAGCACCTACACCGCCTGAACCCCCTGACCGCCGCCTGCCCCCAGGCGGCGGTCTACGCCAGGAGAGAATCAATGAGCATCTATGTACAGGAAGGGTCGCCCAGCACCGACATTTCGGATGAGCGACTCCGCGGACTGGTCAAGGAGACCATCGCCAAATCAGGCAAGACACTGCGCCGTCTCCTGCTGCTTCCCCCCGACCACACCCGACTGAATTCCCGAGCAGGACGGATCACCGAAATCATCTGGGAAGAGTACCACGACAAGTGCCAGATAGACATCATGCCAGCCTTGGGAACCCACAGCCCGATGACCGACGCGCAGCTGGAGATGATGTTCGGCAAGCAGATTCCCAAGAGCGTGTTCAAAGTCCACGACTGGCGCAACGGCGTGCGAACGCTGGGCGTCGCCTCCTCTGAGATGCTCAAGGAACTCTCTGGCGGCAAACTGGACTACGAGGTCAAGATTCAGGCTGACAACATCCTGTTTGAGGACTACGACCTGATTCTGTCCATCGGGCAGGTTGTCCCCCATGAAGTGGTCGGACTGGCCAACTACACCAAGAACATCATGGTGGGCGTGGGCGGACCCGACTGCATCAACAAGTCCCATTTTCTCGGGGCCGTCGCCAACATGGAGAAGATCATGGGCCACGCGGACTCCCCCGTGCGCCGTCTCTACAACTACGGGGTTGACACCTTCCTGGCCGACCGCCCTATCGTCTATATGCTGACCGTCATGGCACGGGACGAGCAGAGCGGGAAGATGGCCATGCGCGGATTCTTCTCCGGCGCAGGGGCAGACGCCTTCAACGCAGCCGCCAAACTCTGCGTCGAGACCAATCTTGTCCTGCTGGACGAACCGCTCAAGAAGGTGGTGGTCTTCCTCGACCCAGATGAATTCAAGAGCACCTGGCTCGGCAACAAGTCCATCTACCGCACCCGCATGGCCATCGCCGACCACGGCGAGCTCATCGTGCTGGCGCCTGGCCTGCGTGAATTCGGCGAGGACAAGCAGATTGACCTGCTCATCCGCAAATACGGCTACAAGGGCACACCGCACACCTTGCAGGCTGTCAAGGAGAACCAGGACATCCGCGACAACCTGGGGGCCGCCGCCCACCTCATCCACGGCTCCAGCGAAGGACGCTTCACCATCACCTACTGCCCGGGGCCGGGCATGACCGCCGAGGAAATCCGCTCCGTCGGCTTTGAATCCGACGACCTTGACGCAATGATGAAGAAGTACGACCCCGCCAAACTCAAGGATGGCTTCAACACCGTCGATGGCGAGGAGGTCTTCTACATCAGCAATCCAGCCCTCGGCCTCTGGGCCCTCAAGAAGAATTTCTAACCCCCAACCCTCCTACTCTACACGACCATGGATTTCAAAGCAAACGCCAAATACGCGATGCTGGTTCCGACCAGCATGGGCATTCGTCTGACCCCAGCCGATGGACAGCCGTTCCATTGCTCCACTCAGTTCATGATGCAGGTCACCTCCGCCGAGACCAACGTGGCCAGCATTCCCTCGTTTCTGGGCATGCCAGTCAAGGTCTTGACCGCATTCGTCAAGGACAGCCCGATTGCCCGCATGATCAAGGACAACCTCGCCGGCCGCCACATGGACTACGAGGGTCCCGAGATTGAGCAGGGCGGCCCCTGGGGATACCGTCACCAGTTCAACCTGGCGGACTCCGGCTACGGCTCCCGCGGACCGCGTGTCCAGAACGACCGCGCAGGAGAAGTAGGACGCCTCCTCAACGTCAAGTACTTTGACCTCGACCGCATCTTCGGACAGGAAGGCGTGAAGATCGTCCATCTTTCAGGACTGGTCGGAGCACTCTCGCCCGACACCAGCAAGTTCTGCCTGGAGATTGCCCGCGCCGCCAAGAAGTACGGCACCAAAATCTCCTTTGACCTGAACTACCGCGCCTCCTTCTGGAAAGGCCGCGAGCAGGAACTCCACGACATCTTCTCGGAGATTGCCAGCGTGGCGGACGTTCTGGTCGGCAACGAGGAGGACTTCCAGCTCTGCCTGGGCATCCAGGGTCCCGAGGCGGGCGGCAAGGACATCGCCGCCAAAATCGACTCCTTCAAGGAGATGGTCAACCGCGTGAAGGCCGCCTATCCCAACGCCACGGCGTTCGCCACCACCCTCCGCGAAGTCGTCAACGCCAACACCCACCGCTGGGGCGCCATCACCAACATCAACGGCGAATGGCAGGTTGTGCAGCCCCGCGAAATCGGCGTCCTTGACCGCATCGGCGGCGGAGACGGCTTCGTCGGCGGTTTCCTCTACGCCATGCTCAAGGGCTGGGAACCCGAAAAGTGGGTCCAGTTCGGCTGGGCCACTGGCGCTCTCGCCACCACCCATCTCACCGATTATGCCCAGCCGGCGGACGAAGACCAGGTCTGGAGCATCTGGGGCGGCAACGCCCGCGTCAAGCGCTAAGGCGCGTCTGACCATCCATGAAAGGGATTGCCATATTAGGCTGCACTGGCTCCATCGGCGTCAACGCCCTGCGTGTCGTGCAAAGCCTGGCCAGGCAATACCGCGTGGTTGGTCTGGCCGCTGGACATCGGGTGGCGGAACTGGCCGAACAGGCGCAGTTCCACCATCCCGCCTGGGTCTTCGCCCAGGATTTGCCTGCCCTTCAACGGCAGGCGCTCCCTCAGGGAACCCGCATTCTGGAGAACATGGGACAGCTCTGCGAGGCATGCGCAGCCGAGAACGTGGATGCGGTGCTCTGCGCCATCTCCGGCACTGGCGGACTGCGCCCCTCACTGGCCGCTCTGGAGGCGGGCAAGACGCTCGCCCTGGCCTCCAAGGAGGTGCTGGTCATGGCGGGGGCCCTGGTCACGGCGACCGCCAGGCGATGCGGGGGTCGCATCCTGCCCGTCGATAGCGAGCATTGCGCTGTGTTCCAATGTCTGGAGGGCAATGCGGGCCGTCCTGTCCAGCGCATCATCCTCACCTGCAGCGGCGGCCCTTTCCACCATCATCCCGAAGTTGATTTGGCCACCGTCACGCCAGAGATGGCGCTGCATCATCCCACGTGGGCGATGGGACGCAAAATCACGCTGGATTCCGCCACGCTGATGAACAAGGGGCTGGAGCTCATTGAGGCTGGCTGGCTGTTCGGGGTTTCCGAAAGGCAACTGGAGGTGGTCATCCATCCCCAGTCCATCGTTCATTCGATGGTGGAGTACGCAGACCATTCGGTGCTGGCGCAGTTGGGGGTGGCGGACATGTGCCTGCCCATCCACTACTGCCTGTGCTGGCCGAAGCGCCAGCCATCCATCACGCCTCAGCTGGACTTTACGCATCGTCTGGAGCTCACCTTCGAGCCGCCCGACAACCGACGCTTCCCCGCGCTGGAACTGGCACGGCGGGCCATGCGACTGGGCGGGGCCTCGGGAGCCATCTTCAATGCCGCCAACGAGACCGCCGTCGAGCGTTTCCTGAACGGCACGCTCTCCTTTGACCGCATCCCCCGAATGGTCGCCCTGGCCCTGGACAAACTCGCCCCTGCCTCCGCTTCCACGCTGGAGGATTTGCTGGAGGCGGACCAACAGGCGCGCGCATTTGTTCGCCAGACATAGCGGAGTCTCAAAGCCATGCCACGTCACAGCCGCAGCAGAAAAGGATTCCCTGGCGGAAAGACCTTCTGGCTTTCCCTGGGGATTTTTTGTTGCCTGGGAATGCTGTTGACGCTATGGAAGTTTCAACAGAGCAGAGAAGTCCAACGGCAGGTGAACCTGGAGCCAATTATGATTCAGGCCGCCCAGCGCAATGAAGTCCCGCTGGCGTTGCTCAAGGCGGTTATATGGAAGGAGAGCCGCTTCAAGCCGGACAGCCGAGGCTCCCACGGGGAGATTGGCCTGATGCAGTTGATGCCCATTGCCGTGGAGCAGTGGCGGAAGGACAACAAGGTCGCCCAGGCCCCCTCCGAAAAGGAACTCTTCAACCCCGAAGTCAATGTCGCCATCGGAGCCTGGTATCTGGCCTGGTGCGGACGGCACTGGCGCGGCTACCGTTCCCAGGAACTCCTCCAGGTCTCGGAATACAATGCCGGCTATCGACGGGTATCCAGGCAGTGGAAGCCAGCCCGCCCCCAGGACGACGTGCCCCTCTCCGCCCTCACCATCAAAAGCACGCGCCGCTACACCCAGGCCGTCCTAGAACGACGCGCCCACTACGAGCAGACCGCCCCTTCCCCGCAGCATTGATTGCGGTAATGCATATAAAACACGGGGTGCAAAAAGCGCCGAAGACACCCAATCGCCATGAAGGGCGATACATTTTCCCGTTGGTGTCTCTCCTGCCAACGGCGGGAACGGCGCACTCCAGGCTTTGGAGGGGGAACGGGGGAAATCAATGGCCGAGTGTTTTTTCCGGCATGGATGTCGGGGCATTCCGTCGACGTTGCAGACCTTTGCGAAGTTGGGCGATGGCCTGGGGGGAATACCCCTGCCGTTCCGCACGGTCAAGCCAGCGGGAGGCTTCGTCGAGCCGCCCCAGATTGAGGCATGCGGAATAGAGCATGACGCACCAGGAGGCTCGCTGGTGCTTCAGCGCACCTTGGATGGCCTCCAGCTGCCAATAGGTCTCCAGCGCGGCGGGCAGGTTCGGGCGCTCCCCGCATTCCCACTGCAGCCGGTCGTCCAGGATGCGGATGAGAAGCCGGTCGTCAGGATGCGCCTTGAGCGTCTCCAGGGCATCCGCGACCGCCCTGTCCCTCTCCTTGACATTCCGCTCACGGTGGAACTGCCTGGAGACGGCATGGTATGCCCAGTCGGACAGGTCCTCCTTCCGCCATCCCTTGCAGTCCTGCCACATCGCCAGCCTCGCCTCGGCGGGAATTCGCCAGTCAGGGCTTTGCAGCAGCCCGAAAATCTCGCGCTGGTGGTCGCCCCGCGCAAGACCGCCGGACTTCACAAGGTCTCTGCGGCGTTCCACCCAGGCGCCCCAAAGCCGCATGAGAGGGTGAGGCCGCGGCCCCTCCCACAACTCGCTTTCCCCGCCGATGCTCCAGTACTCCAGTTCGGCCAGCAACCGCAAAACCTGCTCCGCCCTGCGCGGGGCGCCTTTGGACAGCAGTCCGACCGCCGCATCCAGGCAGGCCGGCATGGCGGCGGGACGCCCCGCCCGCACCAGAGCATCCGCCTCCAGAAGCCTGGCCAGGGCGGTGCCGACTCCGCGCAGCCTGACCGCCTCCTCCTGCGCAGACAATTCCTGCTTTCTGGCCAGCCGAACTGCGTTTTCCACTGGCGGCGCATAGGCGGCGGACGGATCTTCGGGGAACATCGCCTTGAGCCTGCCCAGTTCGTCCGACGTGAACAACCCGCCCCGTGCGTCCAGGAACACGCCGCAGAGCAGGACGTTGATGGAGGCGTTGCGGCAGATGCGGACGGTCAGCCGCCTCGGCCCGTCCACCGCGAACCGCTTGTACACCCCGCCCCCGAACCACCGCAGCGGCACACTGGCCAGCAGCCTCCCCTCCTCCTGAACCAGGACGGTGTAGGAGCGGCTGGACTCGTGGTAGTTGTGGTCGTTCACCGAATACAGGGAGAGGATGTGCCGCCCTGCGGGCACGTCGCACTCCATCACCAGGTCCGGCCCTTCGCCAATGGGATACTGCTCGCCGTAGTCGTCCCGGTTGGCGGTGGTGCGGCAGCGCCGATATGGATTCCAGAGAGCCGCGGGGTCGGGGGAGTTGGCCCTGCCAAGCCAGAGACGGCTTTTCTCACGGGGGTCGGTGGTGCGGAATCGGCAGCGCATGGCGAAGTCCATGGCGTACGCCACGGTGTCCGTCCTGCCCTGCTGCGCCGCCAGCAGATGGAAGCGCCGTCCGACCCGCATGGGCCAGTCGCCATGCGTGGAGCGGTCGTCCGGCAGGGGGGAGACGACATCCCCGTCCCCCGTGTGCCAAGGCGTGTCCTGCAATGCAGCCACCCTTCGGATGGCGCAGAGCGCCTCGCGTCGATGCGCCAGGACGGGCGAGACCGCCAGCAGCAACTGACGCGCCGCGCTGGCCCGAAGCGGCTCGCCCGCCGCCTCGTCCGCGTCGCTGAGCAGAAGCAGCGCCTTGGAGGAGAGGACGGCATCCCCCTGCCTCCCCGCATGCCGTCCAGTCTGCTCCAGTTCGGGGATGGCCTCCCTGAACCTGCCCTGCCCCGTCAGCAGCAGTCCTCGGAGATAGGCGGCCCGCAGAGAGAGTTCCGAGGGCAGTACCCCCCGCAGAATGGCCAGTCCTGACTCATGGCTTCCCTCCCGAAAATGTGCCAGCGCCGCCTCCAGGATCAAGACGCCGCGCCAGAATGCGGAGTTCTGCCCGAGCGCCAGGGCCTCCAGCGCGGTGGCCGCGCCACCCGCCGCGCTCCAGCTCGGCGCAAGTGCCTGGCAGTATGCGGTGGCCAGGGCGGCTGCGCCCGCCTCGTCAAGTTCGGCGTCGGGATGCGTGCCACGGACGGCGCGCCCCAGGGCAAGCATCAACGGCTTGCACTCCCCGGCGGAGAGCGGCACGGCAACCAAGTCTAGTGTCTAATTGTGTAAATGTTTGCGCATTTGCGAGGTGGAAACAGAGCAGATGCGAATTGAGGTGAAATGAGCGGGCGATCGCCCGCGATTTTCACCGAAATGCGCAGATGCCTGTTTACACCCGCAAATGCGCAAAGAGTTATGCAATTAGACACTAGTTGCCGCTGGTTCTCGGGCAGGCGCGCCTTGCGCTGGAAGCAGCGGTCCTCCCCCGTGGAGAGGGCGCGAAGGCACAGCGCGGCGGCCTCCCCGTCGCGTCCTGCGGCCAGAAGGCAGACGGCGGCCTTCGCGACCAGGCTCCTCATACCCGCGAAATCGACAGTCTGATTCAGACGCAGAAGGGAGGCGCGAAGCCAGCCGTCCCCTTCTCCCTCCTCTTCAGCCGTTTTGGCAAGAACCGCCGACATTTCGTCCTCCAGCCCATCCAAATCGATGCGGTTGGTAAAATAGACAGGACGCCCCGCCTTGCACAGCCCCTGTTTCTTCAAGGCCAGCCGAACTTCGGCCCCGTTCCGCCAGGCTGCCTGTGCGCCATCCCAGTCGGCGGCCTTCCATCGGGCGCAGCCCAGCCAGGCGTTGGCCTCGGCTGCCAGAGGGGAAGGATGCTCCTCCAACTCTTCTGCCAGTCTTCCGAGGACGGCGGCGGCCTCCGCCGTCCGCCCCACAGCCAGCAAAACGCGCCCCTCCAGCAGGGCGGCCTCCTCGGCGCCCAGCCCTTCGGGCGGTGACTTCCGCCAGGCGTCCACCAGGACCAGTGCCTCCTTCGCCTCCCCCGCCTTCAACAGGTTTTCGATCCGCTCCCGCGGCAAGGCTTCCGCGCCCGCAAGCGCCACGGCGAACACCGCAAGAAACAAGACAGAACAAACAAAAAAGGCAGGAAGGCGAGAAAAGGTCATTTCAGGAAGTGCTTGCCATTATGGTACTGAAGGGCAGTGAAACGCCGTGAAGAAGAATGCGACAGCATGAAATCCAATGGAACTCAATGGTTCATTGCCTGTGTTGATGACGGACTGTATCCGTCTTCCTTTGATGCAACTGCGGTGTATAGTCGGGGATGTGCCGAAGGCCGTCGAGTTCTGCCTCGTCGGGGAGGATGTTCTGGCGCAGCCGCTCCGTAAAGGTCTCACAGTGCCTCTCCACGCGCTCCCATTCCCTGTCGCCCTCAGGCGTAGGGGGGAAGGATTCTCGTTTCAGTGCCTCGTCCTCCTCCAGCGAGCGCTTGCCGAAGGGATTGTAGAAGCCCGCCTGATCCTCCCCCTTGACGTTCAGCCAAGGGCCTCTCTCCCCCTTCGACTGCTCCGCGTCCGATGCGTAAGCAACCAGATGGAGCACAGCATAGAGGGGGAAGCGCCGCGTCCTGGCGCAGAGGGTGAATCTCCTCTCCCTGCCGTCGTCTAGCGAAAGCGTGAGCGTCGGCTGGTATCCGTCCTCTGGCGCCTCGTGGATTTTCCCCCCTTTCCAGAGGATGACTCCCGCCCTCTCGCCGTTGGGCGTGACTCGCAGTTCCCACCCGCTGCTGTCCGCCCGTCGCTCCGCATGGAACCAGAGGTCGTAGGCCAGCGTCTCCTCGGAGACGGGTCCCAAATACTTGGGGAAGAGCAGACTGCGGTCGGGAGAGTATGCGCTTCGTCCGCTCAGGTAGTTGAAATACCCGTCGGGACGGTTGCCGTTCAGGCCGAATCTGGCATTCCTCCCCGTAGGTACCAGGTAGGTGGGATGCACCTTCTTGCGCAGCATGTTGACATGGCGGTTTTTCCTCGTCGTCGAATACCATTGCTCGCCCGCCGACAGGTCAGACAGGTCATATTCCCTCCTGTAGTCCTCCGTCCCCCGCCATTCGTAGCCGTAGCACATGATCTTCTTGAGCGTCGGCGGGTCAAAACTCCATGGCACGCGGCAACTATACTCGCCATTCTGGTTGGAGTGTACGTGCAAGTGCCATCCGTCGCACCAGAATTCCAGCCATGCGCCCGCAACGGGTGCGCCATGCTGGTCAAGAAGCCGCCCGTAGATGGTCTTTGGGGGATGGCCGAACATGAGCCGAAACATGCCTGTAAAACATTCCCACGCCATCAACGTCATGCATTCGCGGGAATTCTCCAGCACTCCTTTGTCACCATTGTCGGATGACAGGACGGGGAGGCCCCACCCGAGCGGCGGCCTGTGTGCGATGGTCTTGTTGTCCTGGTGGTCAAGGCAGGTGCATGAGTTGAGCAGACAGAGGACAAGGATGAGAAACAGTTCGTTCATGGGCAAAAGGGAAGGAATGGGATGAAAAATCATTGGAAACGCTTTGTCACGTGCTTCTGGTCAATCAAGCATTTCCCCGCAGAACTGACGGTCCTGGACGCTCTCGCCGCCGCGTCCGCCGTCGGACGGGGGATTCAGCACCTGAAGCCAGTAGTTCCGCGTGTCGGACGCAGACGAGCGGAACTGACGGCTGTGCGAATAGTGCTTATCATCGAACCCGCACGTGCCCTGCAGGTTCACCCCGCCAGTCAGGGCCACAGGGCACTTGCCCAAAGGCTTGCTGCGGGATTGGAGAACATAGGCGAAGGCCCAGTACCTCTCCGCTGGAGAATCATAGGAATCACCGAGATGGTACCACTGGTCAATGGTTTCATGTGTCTGATAGGTAATGCCACCCGCCCCGTCATCGACGGGCATTGTGTACGTGTGATAGCGGTGGAAGCTGTTGGACTCCAAATCGCTGTCGTCATAGTGCGAGGTGCTGCCGCTGTAGGCGAAGGTTCCGCCCTCGGTGTCGCTGTGTGGCTTGACAAAGTTGTTCCACCCCCATGCCCTCAGGGCGTAGTCACTGGCGTTGTAGAAGTTGTCGATGCGCCCGCACTTCCCGATGTTCGGTAAAAAATAGGGGGGGGACGGAGGCTGGCCTGTATGGTAATGTCCGAAGGCGTCGGGTGTCCCAAACAGGAATGAAGGGAAAATCTCCGCAGAGTAGGGGGAAAGTGCCCAGGAACTGTCATACGCCTCGGCCGGGACGGCCGCCTGGCTGGCGATGTACCTGAAGATGGAGCGCCCTGAGTACCGCCGAAGAGCCTCCCCCGCGACCACGTTCCCCATGCTGTGTGCCAGCACCGTCAGCTGTGCATCGTTCTTGTTCAGGGCGGACAGAAGTCCGCACAGGGCACGGGACGAATTCCAGGCAATGAACTCGCTGTCATTGTAGTGCCCTGGATTTACGATGGCGTTCGTTTTGGAGAAACAACTTCTGGTCGGCCAACTGAACAATGTGAACCCGCCGTCATACCCCAGCCACCACAGCCGTTTGAAGGCGGTCTCCGCCCATCGCTCCTTCTCCCACTCCAGCATGTTCCAGCCATGGACGAAAAGCAGTTTTTTCGCAGGCGTCCGCGGATGGAACTCCGCTTTGCGAATACGAGTGGCAGTCGGCTCCACGGTGGCCTGCCACCCTGAACCGCCCGACAACGAGACCTTGTAGTAGTCGTAGAACCAGTCGATATTCTGCAGCGCCAGGCGAACGCCGCGTTTCGCGATGTCATGCCCGTTGCGGCGCACCACCAGGCGGAGTTTCCCCGTGCCGGCAGAGGCTCCCTCCAGGAGGAACGGACAAATCCCTCCCTTGTCAATGAAGTCTGTACTGGGAACTGCCGCGAAGGCACCCGACACTGCTGCCAGGCGGGTGGCATTCGCCTGGTTCTTGGCCTTAGTCGAGTTCGAAAGGTAGTCAAACAGATGGTCGTTGGTGCTGAGAATCCCCTTGAATGGGAAAAGGTTCACGGCAGGCGTGTCGGCCCCGCTGTCAGCCTGGATTTCGAAGCCCAGGGTGACGGATGTGTCGTTGACGAGGGACTGGGAGAGTTGCACGCCCAGGACGGTGAAGTCTTCCAGATCGCGCTCGCACCAGTTCTCGCCATTCTTGCCGTTGCCGATGCGGTCGTCGTCGCAGTCCCTGGCGGAGGTTTCATAGTCGTCCTGTGCGTCGTCAACGCCGTCCTTGCTGTCCTTGCAGTCATGGTCGTCGTTGACCCAGAAGAGGAACGGATTCTGCGGGTCGCCGTCGCCGCCTGTGCCGTACTGGCCGAAGGTGATTTCGCCGTCGCGGTTGGCGTCCAGCCCCAGATTGCAGCGGACGACGCGGAGACGCACTTCGTCATAGATGTCGGAGTGTGGTTCGCCGCAGGCCAGCCGAAGCACGCAGTCCCCCTCCGCGACGCCCTCGGCGTAGAGGGTGTCGGGCACGGGGGCCGTTGCGGTGAAAGTCGCGGGGAGGTTCACCGCCCCCGTCTTGGTGGCCGTGCTCCACAGGCGGATGCACTGCCCCCCGGAGGTGGCCGAGAGCGTGGCGGTGGAGAAACTGGCGGGCGCGAAGGAGAGGCGGATTGGCACGAGGTCGTCCTCCGCATTGCCGCAGCCCTGGTCGGAGAGGTCGGAGAGGTCGGCGACCCCGTTGCCGTCGTCATCATCGTCATTGAGCAGGACATGGCGTCCGCCTGCCTCAGTCGCCTTGCCCGCCTCGTCCGCGACCGTGACATGGCCGTCTCCGTTGACGTCGATGCCCAGCCACACGTCCACGACGGTCAGGCTTTTCGTCGCAGCCACGGTCTGCGAGGAGGACGCGCCAGGGGCTGCGAAGGAGAGGGAGAGCTCCACATCCCCCACCGCCTCGCTGGCATTGATGCCCTCCACCCGAAGCGCCCTCGACGGCAGGGCGAAGAAGACGTCCGTGCCCCACGACATGCCCGACTGGACACGCGAGACCTCCCCGCCCGTGCCGTCCAGCCAGAGGCGGACGCGGGAGTCGCCGTCCACGCCCAGGGAGAACGTCCCCTCCCCGAATCCGTCGGGGGTGCAGGACATGGTGAAGCGGGGGATGACGTCGTCGTCACCGGCGTGGGGGGCGGAGGCGGTCCTGTCCTCCTTGAGGTCGCCGTCGTCGTCATCGCGGTTGAGTCGGACAGCCGCGCAGTCCCCCTGCAGGGAGACGCCCGGAACAATGACGGTGACGGACGGAAGCGACATCGGCGCGTCGTCCGCCGTGCCGGCCTCGTTGACGGGCTTTTCGCCGCGGTCGTCCACGGTGACGCTGACGGTGGCCGTGCCGGAGGCGCCCGGCGCACGGTAGGCCACGCTCTGGCCGACGGAGCCGTCGGGGAACTCGCCAGCCGTGGCCGACCAAGCGGGGCTGCCGCCGCCCGACGCCGAGTCCCGCCGGTCCGCCCCGCGTGTGCCTGTGGAGGCGGAGGATGCGAAGACGACGGGGTCGGAGGGGAAGGTGACCGTCGCCCCGTCGCGCCGGTCCTCCTCGGCCACCGCGGGGAGGGAGGCGGTGAGAGTGAGCTCCTGGCCCGGCGCTGCGACGCGCGTGGAGCCCCCCGCGACGGCGGCCCCCGCCAGGGCGTCGGAAAGCGGCCGCCCGACGCTCCAGACGGGAAGGAACACGGTCTGGGAGACGGCGCGGCCCGTGCCCGTGCCGAATTCGTTCGTCGGCTCGATGGTGACGGAGCAGGTGACCGAGGCGCTGGACGCGTGCCAGGCCCGGTAGAGCACGGTGACGGAGCTGCCGGTGTTCGGCCCGGATATCTCGCAGCCGCCGGCGGCC
>JAFRLP010000288.1 GCA_017431185.1 Victivallales bacterium
AACGGGTCAAACTCGTACATTCGGTTCAGGTTGGCGACGGCACGGGCATGTCCTCCCTTCCAGCCGCCTTCCCAGCCCCCCATCGAGACGACCAACTTGACGTCCCGCAACCAGGATGCGCGATGCAGTTTCCCCCAGAACTCACGGCACTCCTGGCGGTTCAGGTAAAGGTCGTAGGCCTGAAGCAACGAGCCGTCGTTCAGTTGCAGAAGCGAGGTCATCGAATGCGGGGTCGCGTCTCTCCCGATGTTCATCAGCCCGTTGCACATCCGAAGACCGTTGGGGAGGAAGAACTGCGTGGCGCTCTCCTCCACGGTGGAGCCGATGGGGAGGAACCGGCCATCGTGGGCAAGGATGGTCTGAAGCAGGGTCGTGGTTCCGCCCGCCGTCTCAAAGGTGAGGCTGGCGACCCCATCGATGGACTGCTCGGTGACGACCTCGGCGGCGGCAGTCCGCGTCAGACGGTGATGCGCTCCCCAGGACTCGTAGAAACCCCCTTTGCGGAACTCCTGGGCCAGGATGGTCTCGTGGGAGATGCGCAGGATGGCCGGCTCAATCCTCTCAATCTCCTTGACCGTGACAGTGGTGCGCACGCCATTTTCCTCGACCGCAAAGTCCTGTACAAACGACAGTCCCGGCATGGCGGGGATGGCGGTGGTCACGCGCACACCCCCAGGTATCTCCTCGACGGCGCTGACGCGGGCGTCGAAACTGTCCGCCGACGTGCCGCTCTTCCGCCGCATCAGATTATAGCGGACAAACTGCTGCAACGCCACCAGCCGTCCTTTCCAGCGCAGGTCACAGAGCACGCCGTTTTCACGGCAGACGCGGAAGGAAATCGCCCCATTGTCCACCGGAAGGTAGTTGTTTCCAGTGTCCTTCGGCAAGGGTCGTCCCAAATCATAACTGCGTTCCGAAAGGCGGGCCAGTTCATCACTGTCAGGGATATGTCCCCGAAACTTCACCTCCGCGATGCGCACTGGAAAATCCTGGCGCAGCCTGATGGGCAGCAGACGGACATGCCGTGCCGCAAAAGGCGCGTCAAGTCGGTAAATCTGCCGGCCATTCTCCAAGGTCGAGCCGTTGATGACTCCAGCGGGGTGGAAGGTCTTGCCGTCCAGCGAAGCGAGCACGGTCGCATTGCGGAAATTCTGCTGATGCTGTTCGCCGGAGGCAAAAATCTGCATCTCCGTCACGGCGTAGATGGTGCCCAAATCGAAGGTGATGCTTGGTTCGCACTGGCCATAGCCCCGCCAAACCAGGTCGCTCGTGTTGCCGGAAATCAGCAGGCATTGGGAGGCGATTTCCCCGTCGTCTGGTTTCGTGTCCAATTGGTAGGAACGCACGGAAATATCACGGTTTTCCTCAGGCTTTCCGTCCTTGTCAAGCAGCCGAACGTTGGCGATTTCCAGAAATTTTGCGGGGGAGTCCAGCAATTGATAGGGATAGACGGAGAAGGATTTGGTCATGCCGAACCCATGCTTGTCCGCCCCTTTCCAGAGCCGTCGGTCAAAGGGAATCTCCACATGGACCCAATCCTTCCGCCCCCCTGAAAAATCCGCGTAGATGGCACCCTCCTTGGTGGTGATGTAGAACACCACGGCAGGATTGCCAGGATAGAATCCCTGCCGAAAATCAAAGGCCACGCCACGGTAGCCGGACAGGTTCACAGGCTCATCCAACTCTCCGATCGCCCCCTGCCAGGGTTCGGTCTCCACCGGGGAACAGTGAACCAGTTGCCGCCCCCCCTCCTCCCGAATTTCTATCTGGGGGGGCAGCACTTTGCCGCCTTTCCCCTTCCAGGAGATGCTCGGCACGAAATCCCTCGCCCAGGCCAGCGCGGACAGGGCAAGGACGAAAATCAGAAAGGGATTGTTACAGGTCATGTCGGCAATGTGGGTCAATAATTTGAGATATTGTACTTGTTCTCCAGGGAGATGCGTCCGAAGGCCTTGTTCTTCGACTCAAAATACTGCACCACCCTTTCGGACGGCTGCACGGAGGTCACGTGCAGGTCGCCGAAGAGCATGTTGGAGCGCCGACCATGGCGGAAGGAGATGTTGTTCGCGCTGCTTTGTCCCTTGCGGTGAGCCGCCACGAAGGCAGCCTGCCAGTGTTCGTCGCTGCTGCCGACTGAGTCGCTGAGCACATCCGTCTCGCTGGGCGCCCAGAAATCCTTGGGCAGGTGGTTTCTCGTGCCCCAGGGGTCATAGTGTCCCAGAATGCCATAGGTGCGATAGCGCGCCCAGATGTCATCCCTGTCGAATTTCTTGGGGTTGCCGCTAGGACAAAGCGTGACCCCGAAGCCAATTTTGGCGTCATCGCGCTCCAGTTCAACCACCCATCTGTAATCCATGCTGGAGCCGCCAGGGGTTCCAGGGTAATACTCGTAGATGTCTGAGTAGAGGGCAAAATACAGGGAGCAGTTCTTCAGGTTGCTGATGCAGGCGGTGGAGCGCGCCTTCTCCCGCGCCTTGCTCAACGCCGGCAGCAGCATTGCCGCAAGTATCGCGATGATGGCTATCACTACAGAATAATCATTTGCATTCTAGTAAAAATGGTGTATATTAAGCAAAAGGTTTTTTCTCACCGTCAGAAGAAAAAAAAGGCAAAAAAAGGAAAGGTTCACTAAAATGAAGGACACAGGAAAGCAGAGCAAGAAGGTCATC
>JAFRLP010000289.1 GCA_017431185.1 Victivallales bacterium
CCCTCCTGCTGAAAGTCGCGGAAAGCCTTCCTGACGAGCCAATCCCATGGCTTGGAGGGCGAAGGCTGGCCTTCGCCGGAGCGTCAGTCTCCTGAATTAGGGTTATTTTTTTGCCGTGAAAATCTGTGATCAGGCTGAGATTGGATGACAGATTGTGGAAGAGGAACAGAACGGCAAACGTAACTGGTCGTTCCGTCAACAGGAGCGCATATATCGAACAACAACTTTTGAACGGCTTCAGATTTCCAAGGATGCAAATCTCTTTAACGTCATATTAGAGTGACTCAAATAACGATTGCAGATTTTTGCTCAATTCCAAAAGAGAAGACGAACTACGCAATTCCGACAAGCCGTTGGTGACGGCAAAGGCTGGTTGTGCGTCGGAGCGTCCATGGCTGCCGCGGACTTTTGTAAAATCCAGGCATGTGGAAAGGAAAGGGAATCCCCAGAAAAGTTCCGCCGGGTCAAAACCGATTTTATTGTGTATGTCCACATGGGTGGCATAGTCGGGAGCGACCCGATTGTCCTCCCACCAGGAATAGGCAAACCAGGAATCTTGGGCGGCAGTCAAGACCAAATCACCGCATTCTGGGCAATCCAGTCCTGCCTCAACGGGAGTTTGCACCTTCGCAACCCCAGGCAGGTTTTCCAAAACGGAACGTGCTTTCGCAGCATTTTGCGGAGAGGAGCAAAACACGTGCGCCACCTGATGGTCGCATAGTGCAAATGCCCCGGAGTCATAGAGATTCGGATATTGACGACCCTGGACTGTTCGCACTTCAAAAAGTCCCGCATTCAACAATGCTCGATTGGGATGGATTGGATGAGACACCTCCGTAATGGAATAGTCGCCCCATACCACCATTTCATAGTCGTTTCGCTTTGCGGAATCCAGTAGCAGACCAAGGCATTTGCCCAATAAATCAGCCTCTCTGGGAATGGATTTGCCATTCGGGCCTTCGCGAAGCAGACAGTAATCCAAATGAGGCAGATACGAAAACAGAATATCAGGTTTTTCCTGGCTCATCAATGCGGCAGTGCATTCCGCACACCATTTGCTGCCTTCTCCGCAGGCCATCGGCCCCCAGTAGTTTTGGAGTTTGAAGCGACGTCCGACCGCAGCCGTCATTTCAGACTCCAATCTTGACGGTTTGCATTGGAGGGCCTGCATCATCCCGCCGTGATGTTTATGGATTGGCGCGGGCGACATGCAGAAATCCACGCTTTCACCGAGATTCTGCTGAGTGAAAAGCATACCCACGGTGCGACAAGCCTTCCGTGCCATGTCCCAGATTCGTCCTCCACGGACCAATTTGGCGGACTGACACCAGAATTCCGTCTTGCATGTACTGCGGTCATAGCGGCCATTGCAGATGATCCCATGCTGTGATGGAGGCAAAGCCGTGCGCATGGTCGCCGCAGCCGTGCAGGTCACTGCGGGGAACACACATTGAAATGGTGAAAAGGAGAGGCGTGTCTCTCTTTGCAAAGCCATGCTTTTCTGCACGACCCCCATATCCAGGCAGGCAACTTGAAGAACAAGAATCTTTTTTGCCATTGATGATATCTCTACTCAAAAACCTTGTCCATCACCGCTTCCATGCTCTGTTCCAAAATCCCCATGTCATAGAGCAAATCCAAAATGGTGTAGCGGTTACGAATCATTTGGGCGCAGATTACAGCACGACGCATCTCCGAACGGTCAACACCAATACCTGAAGGATGCACAGGACAACCGACAACCTTCATCCGCCGCCGTATCTCCTGGAATGGGAAAATCTGATTCAACACCAGTTTCTTCATCACCTCCCATTTTTCGACAATGCAGGAGAGCCTCTCCTGCAAAGCCTGCTGATTCGGAAGTTTTTCAAGGCTGACCCTCTTGACCTGTTCGAGAATTGCCGTGCCAGCCAGCGCATAGTTGATTTCCGCAAGACGCTGTTCGGCTGAAACCAGCGGAGCCTTCGCGCATATTTCGGCTATTTCCTTCTTGCTTTTTGAGAAGACATGCTCCATTAAAGACACAACCATCAGAATGCCAATGCCAACTTTAAAGCCGTGCGAAGGATGTTCGCCCTGGAACGTCACTCCGTCCATCTCCCAAACATGGCTAAGCAAATGCTCCGCCCCTGATGCCGGTCTTGAGTCATGCATCAACTGCATGGCAAAACCTGTGGCGGCCAGCCCCTCAAACAGATTCGCCAATGCGGCTGGATTCGCGGCGGCAATTCCCTCTGGGTCACCGACCCATTGCCGCAGTTTCACTTGCGTCATCTGCCAAGCCGTTTCATTGTAGGGCGTGATTCCCAAAGTTGCCGCAATATGCCAGTCCGCGCCTGAAACCACTTTCGCAAGCATGTCCGCATAGCCGGAGGCGGCCATTGCCGACGGGGCAGTGGCCAGAATGCGCGAGTCCGCCAGCACCGCCAAGGGAGCCGCGCAAGGAACGGTCTTCTTGAAGCCATCCACCACCAAGGCCGCTCCATAAGAGGTATATCCATCAACTGAACACGCGGTGCCAACCACCATGTAACCGGCGCAGCCAGCCTCTGTGGAGGCGCATTTCACCAAATCATTGATGACACCTGAACCTACCGCGATTGGTATCCTTCCCTTGAGCAGGGGAATCAACTCCTGGACAAAACGGTAATCTGGGGGAAGAATCGGCTGCCCTGGAAAAATTTTCGGAGAGGCCATCGAAATGCCCGCCTCTTCCAGCACCTGCTGAACTTTTTCCCCCACGACCGCCCAGGTATTCGTGTCCGCAACCAAAATCACAGTGCCTGGAGCCCATAATTTTCCAAGGATGGCGGGAATCTCATTCAGCACACCTTCGCCTAATTCACAATGTCTGGTCTGCAAACCTTCTGGAATGAAAATCACACTCATGTCACATCAACGCTCCCTAACTGTTTTCGAGAGGATTCCGAACAACAGTTCAGAAACTTCAAAAAGGCTTCTATTCTGCAAAGAAACTATGCTCAACCATCATGCACAGGGCATGGTACACGGGCAGATGCAATTCCTGGACTTTGAACGTCTCCCGTTCCGGCACGCAAATGCATACGTCGGCCATCTTTGCCAGTCTGCCACCGCTCTGCCCTGTCAGACCAATCACCTTGATATGGCGCACCCTGGCAACTTGGACTGCCAAGGCGACGTTGCGGGCGTTGCCAGAAGTGGAAATGCCCAATAGCACATCACCCGAACGACCTATTGCCCATAACTGTTGGGCAGCGCCCATGTCACTGTCCAAATCATTGGCGACCGCCGACCAGATGGCCGACTGGGACATCAGGTTGAACGCCTTGAACCCCTGCTGCAATTTATCAGCCAAAACGATCCCTTCCTCCCCGTTCTCCACAAAGGATTTCTGTTCCGCAACGGACAAAGGGCGCTTTTTCGTGAATCCCTTGACAATCTCCCCGACGATATGGTCAGAATCCGCAGCGCTTCCCCCATTTCCGCAGGCAAACAGCGCATGGTCACTCGCAAAGCATTCGCGCAGAGCCAGATAAGCATCCCAAATGCTGCACTTGCAGGACTGCAATGCAGGATACCTGCACACCAAGTCCTCCAATATCCCACACGCAAAACCATCACTATGAGCCAACAACTCCATCATCACTCCGTTTTGAAAAAAAAACGCAAGGGTTTGAAAAATTGCTTCATCTTCTTGCTTGTGTTTTTCTTCTTATCTACTATATTAGGTATCTGCTTTTTTTCAACCGAGTCGTCCGTCAATGACAGGAAAAACATGGGATGCCCCAAAAGTGCCCCCTGATGAAAAGCCTGTCATTTTACCGTTGAAAACCTGTTGATAACTGGGAAAACAACTGTTGTAAACCTAGTTATCAACAACTAACCTACAAGATGTTCTTTCTTCATAAGATGATGAATATCAATAGGTTAAGATTTTCATGAAAAATTGTGAACGAGCGTATTAGGTAATAATTTACCTTTACCTTAAAACAACAGAGGAGCAGTCAAAATGAAAATTGTCGCATCAAAGACGAATCTGATCAATGCTGTTCGCCGTGCCTGCTGCGCTATCAGCAGCCGTCCATTGGTGCCAGTGATGAACAACATCCTGTTTTCCGCAAAAGGCGACAAGTTGTGGCTGAACGCTACAGACAACGAAATCAGCGTATCCACCTGCCTCCCTGCGTTGATCGAGGAAGAGGGTGAGACGACTTTGCCCGCCAAGAGAATCCAGGCGATTGTGGCCGCGTTGCCCGAAGGGGATGTCTTCATCGAAAGCGACAGTGACAATATCAGCACTCTGACCTGCCAGAAGAGCTTCTACAAAATCCATGGACTGGACGCCGTGGATTTTCCGCGTCCTGCGGAAAACGCCTACGACGCCACCTTTGAAATGAAGTTGCGTGACCTGACCAGGGGTATCTCCAAAGTCTCCTATGCGAAAAGCATGGACGAGACGCGGAAGCAGCTGAATGGCGTGGTCTTGTCCATCCGTTCCGGCATGATGACCATTGCTGCCACAGACGGTCGCCGCCTGGCTTTGGTTGAGACCCCTCTGGAGGACGAGCAGGCGAAGGACGGCGATTACATCCTTCCCAACAAGGCGGCCAATGAACTCTCCAAGTGCATTGACGAGGGGGAGAAGGTGAAGATATGCTTGAGCAAGGCTGAGGTCTCCTTTGTCACGGAATCGACGACCTTGGTCACCAAATTGGTTGAGGGGGTCTATCCCAATTTCCGGCAGGTCATTCCGCAGAATTGCGGTTGCCGGGTCACGGTTCAGAGGACTGCCTTCATGAATGTCCTCAACCGCGTTTCCCTGGTGGTGGCGGACAGCAGCGGCTCCATTAAACTGACCTTTTCCCAGAACGAGCTGAAGGTCTCCGCGTCCAACAGCGAAACTGGCGAGTCCAGCGAGCCGATGGAGATTGCCTACGACGATGAGGAAGTCAGCGTGTCCTGCAACCACGTCTTCTTCCTGGATCCTTTGAAGGTGATGGAGTCCGACAATATCACCCTTGAGTTTGGCAAGCAGATATCTCCTGTGAAAATCCTTGGTGACGAGGGCTTCCTCTACATGCTGATGCCCATGCGTGGATAATCCTTGCTGTCTCGTTTACAGATTACGCGGTTTCGCAATTTTGACCAGGCGGAGGTTTCCCTTGCGCCTGGTTTTAATTGTCTGGTAGGGCGTAATGGGCAGGGGAAGACCAATCTTCTGGAGGCGGTCTATTATCTCTCGCTTCTGCGTTCCTTTCGCACCAGTGAAATCAACGACCTGCGCCAGTGGAAGGCCGCTCTCTTTTCCTTAAAGGCCACGATTGTGGATTCCTCTGGCCTGGAGACGGAGCTTTTTGTCGGCTATGGCACGGAACGCAGGTTGAAAATCAATGAGACTCCCGTTTACCGCGCCAGCGATTTCATCAACCAGTTCCTATGCGTGAGTTTCATCCCTGATGATTTGCGGCTTGTTCAGGGCGCGCCGCAGCTTCGCCGTCGTTTTCTGGACATAGCCGCCAGTCAGGCCTCGCCGGAATACCTGCGCCACCTTCAGGCTTACCAGGAGGGTCTGCATAGCAGAAATGTGATGCTGCGCAATCAGCAGAAATATCCCAGGGCGATGATTACCGCCTACGATAAATCCATTGCCAGAGAAGGGGCGTTTCTTGAATATGCCCGCAGGGATTTTGTCTGTCAACTGAATGGCATTCTGTCGGAACAGTCTCCAATCCTGCTTCAGGATGACAGGAGGATTTCACTCAAATATCTTTCGCGCATCAATGGGATACTGCTACAGGAAAGCAATGGAACGCAAGAGGAATTGGAGCAGTTGCTCCTGAAAACACTCACTGAGAACTACCAGCGTGACTGTGTGCAGGGATATACCACGGCAGGTCCGCACCGTGCCGATTTCTCCTGTCTTCTCGGAAACGTCTCCATGCAGCGGTATTCCTCCCAGGGAGAGTGTCGCCTTGCCTCTTTGGCTCTTCGTCTGGCCTGCCTCCGCCTGTTGGCTGAAAAACGCGGTTCAGGCTCGATTACCCTGCTGATAGACGATGTCATTGGCGAACTTGATTTCCAGCGACGCACCGCCTTTTTTAACATGATTTCCGGCCTTGGACAATGCCTCTTCGCCTGCACGGAACTCCCCCCTTCCCTTCCCCGTCCAGATAGAGTCATCAAAGTATCGGCTGGAAGTCTTATGGTCTCCGAAAGCCTCTGAAATTGATTTTTTCAAGTAATAAAGACATTTATTGCCATGCTACTAAGGTCATCTTCTTTTTTTTCCAGTCCTGCGTTGCCAGTCAGGTTATACCGCACTTTCGAAAGTCATGCGCTGGATTGGCATGACCATGAATTTGTTGAAATCGCCATTCTGTTTGAGGGAGAGGCGACTTACGAGAATGATTTCACCTCAGAGCATGTCATTGCCGGTGATGTCATGGTGATTCCCCCTGGTGGAAAGCACCGCTATTATAACGAACAGAATGTTGTTCTGATGAATTTGTTGTTCAAGCACGAACAACTGCCATTCCCCGATAACAGTATCCGTCATCATCCTGGTTTCATAGCCCTGTTTGGCA
>JAFRLP010000290.1 GCA_017431185.1 Victivallales bacterium
CTGCGGATGCGTCGCTGAGAAGAAGAGCGCGTGCATACATGTAGGTCTTTGCGTTACAACGCGCAGGGCTTGATGTGATTTCCTCAAGTCTGGCGATTTCATCCTCTGCCAGCTTGATTGTGTAGCGAATGGCCATGCCTAACTCCTGTGGTTTGTTGTTTAATGTCTGGGGATGCAACATTAATATACAACACATTTCGGAAAACTGTAGCCATTAATACGAAAATTTAAATGTTACATGATACTAGGGCGATCTTGCCAGGCTTGAAGTAACATTACTTGCAGCAGGCGGCTCCGTCCTTGCAGCAGGCAGCCTTGACACAGCAATCTGCTCCTTCTTTGCAGCACGCGGCTCCGTCCTTGCAGCAGGCGGCCTTGACACAGCAATCCGAACCGTCCTTGCAGCAGGCGGCTCCGTCCTTGCAGCAGGCGGCCTTGACACAGCAATCCGCACCGTCCTTGCAGCACGCGGCTCCGTCCTTGCAGCAGGCTGGCTTGCAACAACAGGCTGTTTTCGTTTCACAACAACTCTTGCAGGATTTGCAGCAGCTTCCCGTGGATACGCATCCTGCGGCGAAAAGAGTAATTCCTGCCATAAGCACGGCAATGGCAAACACAAACATTAGTTTCTTCATGGTTCTTCCTTGGATTTAGTTGTTGAGGATTGACTGAGAACTGGAGGAGCATCACTCCAATCATTGGCTTTAGACACGTCATCAAAAGGATTGTTCCATAATATATAACTATATTGGTTATTTTTTCAAAATGGTCTCTGATAATAGGAGGTTTTCTTGCACGATTTGCCGAAAAAAACAGCCATCATTTAGCATGGTATTTGTTAAAATCACTATTACAATGGTTGTGTAATGTTTGACCATGATTATATTAATATATGTTCAATTTGCAGGATAAAACAGGAGAACCAATGGTTACCATCAATGGAGAGCAGGTCTTCGCCGCAGGGCGGACAATCGCCGAATACCTGGCTGAAAAGGGCTATCCAAAAACCGGCATCGCAGTGGCCCTCAATGATACAGTCGTCCCCAAGAGCAAGCATGGTGAGACCGTAATGAAGGATGGCGACAGTGTGGAAATCGTGCATTGCGTGCAAGGCGGATGACACGACTCCATTGTTAGTCATTCCATCAATGAGATAATTGTCATTGAACCGATTCCAGGCCTTTTCGTCATAACCGCCTACCAACCTGTCATGTTTCAAATGATAGCCAAAGAAAAACCTGATTCCACGTCTTATTTCGGCAGAGTTGCGTTCATGCTTCCGCGTCGGTACCCTTGCATATCCAAAGCGACGAACTGAAAGCCAAGTCGCTTGAACGCGGTCAAAACGGCTTCCCGAATATCGGGGGAAGCCAGTTTGGGGATGTCTTCCTGCGGGACTTCAATTCTGGCAAGATTGCCATGTACTCTCACACGCTCCTCGGCGAATCCAAGCTCTATCAGAAACTGCTCGGCATTCTCGATTCTTCGAAGCCCCTCAGGAGTAATTTCCTCGCCATAGGCAAATCTCGAAGCCAGACAGGCGTAGGCTGGCTTGTTCCAGGTCGGAAGTCCAAGTGTACGGGAAATTGAGCGAATGCCGGCCTTGGAAAGCCCCGCCTCGCGCAAGGGGCTTTTCACAGACATCTCCATTGCGGCCCTCATTCCAGGACGGTAGTCGCCAAGGTCATCTTGATTGGAGCCTTCTGCAAGATATTTCATGCAATTGGCAGAAGCCACTTCCTTGAGCGCCGTGAAAATGCCTTTCTTGCAGTAATAGCAGCGCTCGGGGCTGTTATGGCGGTAGCCTTCCTCCTGAAAGGGGTTGACCTTGCAAATGAAATGCCTGATATTGCGGGACGAACAGAAATCCCTTGCCTCGCGAAGTTCGCGTTCAGGGACGGATGCGTCAACCGCCGTCACGGCAATGGCATTGTCGCCAAGCACTTGATGGGCCACTGCAAGCAGAAGCGTGGAATCAACGCCACCCGAAAACGCAACAGCCACCGAACCATAATCACGCAGGATGCCTTGAAGCCGCGCATATTTCTGCTTGAGTTCATCGGAAAGAATGCCTACGTTTTTGAATTTCGAATCGTCCATTGTGTTGCCTTACTTTGCATTTGCGAGCGGGCCAAGAGCTTTCATTGCATCCAGCGTCTTTTCGAGCAGTTCGTCCAGCGTCCAGCCGAGGAGTTCGGCCCCTCTGGCAATGACCTCTCGCGAGCATCCCGCCGCGAAGGAGGGCTGGCGGTATTTTTTGCGCAGGGTTTTGATTTGGAGGTCTGCCACGCTTTTCGACGGCAGCATCAGCGCAGTCGCGCCGACTAGCCCCGAAAGTTCATCGACCGCATAGAGGATTTTCTCCATGCGGTGTTCTGGAAAGATGTCGTTCACGATTGCATAGCCGTGGCTGGCAACGGCGTGGATGATGCGGGGATCAATCCCCCGTTCCTGCATGAGCTGTTGCTCCTTCGCGCAGTGCTCCTGTGGATACTGCTCGAAGTCCAAATCATGGAGCAGTCCAACCACACCCCAGAAGTCCGCCTCGTCGGCAAAGCCTTCCAGAACTGCAAAATATCGCATCAGTCCCTCGACCACTTCGGCATGATGCAGGTGGAACGGCTCTTTGTTGTATTCCGTCAGAAGATTCCAGGCTTCTTCGCGTATCATATCAGTTATCTCCTTGTTTTGTGTTATGCCCCCCTTTCCCACCACAGGTAAAGCCTTGCAAATTGCACAGGAACCGCCTGTCATCCTCAATGGAGCGTCCTCTGGTGGTCAGGTAGCCTCCTGTGATGAGGGAGTTCATTCCCGCCAGCATCAGCAGTCCTTGGAAATCCTTCATGGCGGTTTCACGGCCAGCGGCGAACTTGATTGTCTTCGTGGGATTAACCAGACGGAAGATGGCAAATGCCTTGGCTACCTCGGCAGGCTCCATGGGAGGCCTGCCTTCCAATGGCGTGCCAGGTATGGGGATCAGCACATTCAGCGGAATGCCGTCCACGTCCAGTTCTCGGCAGGCAAACGCCATCTTCACACGGTCAATCCAGTTTTCCCCAAGACCCAATATACCGCCACAGCAGATGGAGACACCATACTTTTGCAGATGTTTGATGGTCTGCACTTTCTCCTTTATACCATGCATGTCACTGATGAGTTCCGCATATCTTTCGGGATTGGTCTGAAGGTTCATATTGTAGCGATACGCACCGTGCTCGGCAAGAGCCTTTGCCGTCTCTTCGCTCAGTATGCCGAGTGAGAGGCAGATATTCAGATCGGGAAACTCCTTCTTCAAACTGTCCATAGCGGACAGAATCTTCTGGAACTCAGGTGAATGCGTATCAAGATACCCATAACCGCTTGTCACGATGCCGAAAGAACGCACCCCCTGTGAATACACGGTTCGAGCAGCCTCAACAACTTTCACTTCATCCAGTAATGGATAGCTGTCAATCCCCGTATGATGATGCCCTGACTGCGCACAGAACTTGCAGTTCTGCGAACAGACGCCTGACTTTGCGTTGAGAATGGAACACGGCACAATGGCAGGCGCGAACTTGTCACGAACCTTGTTCGCCAATGAAACCAGATCGAGAATGTCGTTCCCCTCCACTTCGGTGAGAGCCATAGCCTCGTCGAATGAGAGCATTCCTCCATCAAGCACCTTGTAGGCGACTTCAATTGCATGCGAGATATTCATCTGTCTCCTTCTGTTTTTCCTTTCATGAAATGCGGGGAATCGCCGCGGACACCCCAGGCGATTCTCTCGCCAATGGCGATGACCCGCCAGTTCAGACAATTGCGGCATTTCCGCGAGTTCTCGTCAAGGCACGGCTTGTTCTCGTAGAGCTGGTAGTTTCGGCGGTACTCGGTGTCCGTCGCATTTGGCATCATGACATTCGCGCCCGCAAGAAGCCCCTGCTCGCGCCCCCTTTCATCAAGTGCCTGGAGCGCCGTTGTGGCCGCGATGTTCACATCATGGAGATACAGACGCGTCGCCGCAATCATCTTCAGACCAAGCTTCAGCTGTTTTGCCGCATACTCAGGAGTCAGTTCAATATCCCTGCCCAAAGGCGTGTCTCGATGCGGCAGGTACGGTCCCATCCCGATCATGTCAAGATCCATGTTGCGGAAGAAGACGATGTCATCCGCCAGGTCGTCCAGCGTCTGTCCAGGAAGCCCGATCATAACGCCACTTCCCGTCTGATAGCCAAGACGCTTAAGAACCCGGAGGCACTCCATTCTCCTGCTGTGCGAATGGTCGGCGGGATGGAGTTTGGCATACAACGCAGGATTGGAGGTCTCGATGCGAAGCAGATATCGGTGCGCCCCCGCTTCTAGCCAGCGTTGGTAAACCGCCTCGGACTGTTCGCCCAGGGAAAGGGTGATGCCGAAAGAATCGCCTCCAAAATCATGTATTCGCCTGATGATGCGCTCGATGAACTCAGTATGGGCATCCGATTCGATTTCCCCCGACTGGAGGACAACGGAGCCATATTCCATGTCATAGCACCATCTGGCCATGCGCACCACATCATCCTCCGACAACTGGTATCGCCGGACATTGGGGTTGCCACGCCGAATGCCGCAATAGTAGCAGTCCTTGGCGCAGACATTCCCCATCTCCACGATGCCGCGCAAGGCCACTTTCTTCCCAAGAAGTCTGCATTTCAATCGATAGGCCGCCTCGAACAGCGCATCCGTATTTTCAAGTGCAAGGAGTGTGCGCAGCTCATC
>JAFRLP010000291.1 GCA_017431185.1 Victivallales bacterium
GGTTCATGGTTGCCCGTCGGATGGCTCTTCTCAAAGCCGTCTCCGTGGGCCATGCGCCAGCCACGTAATCGTGCAGGATGGAATCGTCATTTTCAGCCAGTCGCTCAAGCAGGTTCTGCCTGGCTTGCGCGCAGCCGACAGATTCCATTGCCTGTCGGCCTGCCGGCCCCGGCACCGCCGTCCTGCCGGAGAGCAGGTCAACAGTGCCCAGAAAAATGCCTCGTTCAACCACAGGATACTGGACAGGCAAGGGGACAATGGCCAGGCGGGCGGCCAGTTGCCCAATCACCCGCTCCCCGTCCGCCCCATCGCGGTCCATCTTGTTGATGAAGGCCAGCGCGGGCAGCCGATGCTTCGCCACCCGCCTCCAGACCGTCTCGGTCTGCGCCTGCACGCCTTTCACCGCGCACAGCAGCAGCACTGTGCCATCCATCACCGCCAGGCTACGTTCCACCTCACCGGTGAAATCAATGTGCCCAGGGGTATCCAGTATGTTGATTTGCCACGTCTTCCAGCGGCATGTCACCGCCGCGGCCGTGATGCTGATGCCCCGTTCCCTCTCTTCCGGAAGGAAGTCCGTCACGGTCGTGCCGTCATGGACCTCCCCCATCGTGCGAATCTCCTTGGTCTCGTAGAGAATCCGCTCCGTCAACGTGGTCTTGCCCGCGTCAATGTGCGCGACAATCCCGATGTTCCGTATCCGCTCCGCTTCCCTGGAATGAGATTTGCTGTTCGACATCAGGCACTCCAGGGAGGCGACAGGCGGCCCGCCCGCTCCTTATCCTTCAGCGCGGACGGGCGGCGACGTCTCCGTTACCAGCGGTAATGGGCAAACGCCTTGTTGGCGTTGGCCATCTTGTGGGTCTCGTCCTTCTTGCGCACCGCACTGCCGGTGTTGTTGAAGGCATCCATCAGTTCACCGGCGAGGGCCTTGGCCATCGGCTGGCCTTTGCGTCCGCGGGCAAAACTGACAATCCAGCGCAGGGCGACGGCCAGCTGGCGCTCGGCGGGCACGTCCAGAGGAACCTGGTAGGTCGCACCACCCACGCGGCGGCTCTTGACCTCCAGGCGGGGTTTCACATTCTCCAGGGCTGCCTGGAAGAGCTCCAGGGGGTCGGTGTCCTTCTTCTGTTCCTTGAGTATGTCAAAGGCGCCGTACACAATCTTCTGCGCAGTGCTCTTCTTGCCGCGCTCCATAATCACGTTGATCAGGCGGGCAACAACTTCGCTGTTGAACCGGATGTCCGGAATGACGGGGCGCTTCTCGGCTTTACGTCTTCTCATAGTGCGTCTGTCCTCAACTTATCGGCTGCTTACTTTTTCTTCTTGGAATCATCACCCGGCTTCGGACGCTTGGTGCCGTACTTGGAGCGGCCGCGGCGGCGCTTGTCAACGCCCGTGGTGTCCAGTTTGCCACGCACAATGTGATACCGAACACCAGGCAGGTCGCGGACACGTCCGCCACGCACCAGCACAACGCTATGCTCCTGAAGGGTGTGTCCCTCGCCACCAATGTAGGCATTGATTTCCTCCCCATTGGAGAGACGCACACGGGCAATCTTGCGCAATGCGGAATTGGGCTTCTTGGGAGTGCGGGTGGTCACCTGCAGGCAGGTGCCACGACGCTGCGGACACATCTCCAAAGCACGGACACGGCTCTTTGTCGTCTTGTCGCGCCGGCCGGAACGGATCAGTTGATTAATGGTGGGCATGCGTTGAATTCCTTGGATGGAAATTTCTGGTGATACAAAAAACTGAATTTATAATTTACCCCATATTGCGCAAAAGTCAAACCGCCTGCCCGTTTTTCATCGCCGCAAAACGCTTTTTTCAGTCCATTCCCCCCGGAGTCGTTGCTTTTTTTTCCAGGATGCTTATATTTATGCCAGCCACCTTCCCGGAGCAGCCAATGTCATACTGTGATTACTGGGACACGACGTCCGAACCCAATCAGCGTTACCATGACGCCGAATGGGGCGTTCCCCTTCATGATGACCGCCGTCAGTTTGAACACCTGATGATGGAGGTGCTCCAGTGCGGGCTGAACTGGAACATGATGATGCTGAAACGCGAGGTTTTCCGCGCCTGTTTCGCGGGATTCGACTTCGACCAGGTTGCCTCCTTCGGCGAGTCAGACATGGCGCGCATCCTGGCCACCGCAGGGATGATTCGCGCCCCCCGCAAAATCACCGCCATCATCAACAACGCCCGCCGCTTCCAGGCCATTCGCGCCGAATACGGCTCCTTCTGCAACTACATCTGGGGATTCTCAGGCGGACGGACGATTCTCTACGCCCGGCACGCCCAGGGCTGGATTCCCGCCAGCAACGGACTGTCCGCCCGCATCAGCCAGTCTCTGAAGGCGCGCGGGTTCCAGTTCCTCGGCCCAACTACCGTTTATTCCCATCTGCAATCCTGCGGAATCATCAATGACCACGCCATGGACTGCCCGCGCTACGCCCAAATCAACGAGGCCAATCCCACTGTGCGCAAGCCAAGGGACGCGGAGGTGGCGGTGCGCTGCTATGCCAATCAGGACAGATAGCGGCACTCGGCGTCACCAAACAGTTTCAGAAGCATGATAAGAGCGTAGCAGCCAGAACGCGCGCAGACCACTCCCTATCCGACTTCATCCAGACCTCCATCAAGCAACGGATTGGAACTGGTCACTTGGCGACGGAGAAGATTGTCAAGCAGGGCCGCCGCGCCGTTTGCCGGCTTGGCAAACTGCGGATGCAGCTCCCGGGTTTCATACAGCGCATTCAGGATGACCGCATTGGCGGCGACGGATGCCTCAACTCCGCCATCCGAGCCCTGCCGAGCAAACACGGCGGAGAAGAACCGTCCGATGGCATGAAGGCATCTGGGGTCTCCCGTAAGCCGATAGGCTCCGGCCAGGCCAAGTGTCGATAGGTCGTCATTGCCGCGGTGCAACCCGTTCTGCGGGTCATTTTCGGGAACTTTGCCAGTGGCGGCAACCACACTGCGGAAGAAACCGTCCTCCTGCTGGATTTGGGTGAGGAGAATCTCAATCATCCGACGATAGAAGTCCCCGACGCATGCGAGGTTCCCCGTGACTTTATGAAGTTGGTAGAAGAAATTGAGACTACCCCCATGAAAACAGCCGTTTATCTCGTTGAAGATGCGCTTTTCCGCATTGCCGAAGAAAGGCTCGAACTCCACCCCCCATTTGGGCCATCCCCACTCATTGAGCCCCTCTTTGCGAAACCACTCGTACCACAGTTTGGCCCGCTGGAGGTACTCCTCGTCACCCGTCTCCTGATAAAGCACCAGCATTGACCAGGCGACGGACAGGGCGTCCCGCACGTAGCACCAACTGGTCTGGGGGGTCATTTCCCGAAAGGCGCCATAATGCTGCGGCAAAAACGGCGAGAAAATCTGCAAAGACTTGAGAAAACGGGCGAAACGGAAGGCAGTCTCCTGATAGATTCCGCCGCCGAACTCGTGTTCCGCCGCCAGCAGGCCCATCACGGCGAAAGCCAGGTTCCAGTTGTTCGCGTAATACGCTTTGCCAGTCTCCTCGACACACCAGTAATAGGTGCCTGCCGTGGGGTCGTTCTGTTCGTTGGGACACTGGCTGGCCACCAGCCAATCCGCCAGGCGGCGAGCACTCTCCAGCCCCCGTTCGCGAAGACTCGACAAATCCTCTCCCGCAACAATGATCTGCTTGCTCATCTACCTGATTTCCGTTGAAAATCCGTTCTTTCAATAACGGTAGTATTCTGGTTTGAAAGGGCCGGCGACAGGCACGCCAATGTAGTCGGCCTGCTTCTGGGTGAGTGTGGTGAGGTGCGCGTCGAGGGCGCCGAGATGGAGGCGCGCGACCTCCTCATCCAACTCCTTGTCCAAGGTATAGACCTTGACGGGCAGGCTCTCCTTGGCGAGCTTGATTTGCGCCAGCACCTGATTGGTGAACGAGCAGCTCATCACAAAGGAGGGATGCCCCGTGGCGCAGCCAAGGTTGACCAGGCGTCCATCGGCCAGAAGGATCAGGCAATGCCCGTCCGGGAAGAC
>JAFRLP010000292.1 GCA_017431185.1 Victivallales bacterium
AGAATCCGTCCGCTGTCGGGAGACTCGAATCCCGCCAGCATCCGCAGAAGGGTGGTCTTTCCGCAGCCGCTGGGTCCCAGCAAAGAAAAAATCTCCCCACGTCGAATGGTCAGGGAGACGTTGTTCACTGCGCGGGTGGTGGCAAACACCTTGCTTATGCCGTCAAACTTGAGAAATTCCTCCAACTCATGTTCCCCCTATTGGTTGAGGTGACTTGCAGCGGATCGGCACACCCGATCTCTCTTTCAGAACACAATAATTTTAATATAATGTCTTTTGGCGAATTGTCCACCAGTGAGAGCGTGAAAACCGGATATGCAGTCAAGCACCGGCAATGTCGAGATGCTGAAATTCCATTTTGAACTTGGAGCTGACGTTGTGATTATAGCCGAACGAGCCATTCGCAGGCAGAACCCAGCTGATTGATATCCGTTAGGTTGGCGGCGCAGTTCAAATCCCCCATTTGGAGCATGGCGTATATCTCCCGTGCCATCGCCTTTTCAATTGACGCGCAGATGAACAAAATGTCAACCCGCCGGTATGTTTTTCGAATGCGTTCCAACGCTCCACGAGCTGTCTTCCAATGCTCGTCTCCTCCTGCCGGGTCTATTCCCCCCTTTAATTCTCCCATCATAAGGATGTTTTTCGTGTCAGAAAGCGCCTTTTTCATTTCTGCCGATGTCATGGTGGGCAACTCCTTCTCCAACAATACCATGTCAACGTTCTTTGACAGCCCTTCAACATTGACATTATTGAGGAAAGTGCGAATGTGGTTTTCGTTTTTCCATGTCATGGCCTTAATAGTCTCCGCCTTCTCGGCATTGAATGTCGTTCCGCTGGACCATCCCTTGTCTCCATCAGAAAAATAACAGAAAGGAATGCCTGCGATTTCCAACTGTGCGACAACTTGCCTCACCATTTTTCCACGCGCCAGATTCCCTATGCGGTTTCGCATATGTCCACCCAACTGCTCACCCAATGCCATCAAATATCGATAGACTATTTCATCAACATACCTGGCCCCAAATGTTACAAGAACTTCGTCGATAAACTTCTTTAGCAAATCCGCCTTGTCTTCTGCCGATAGGTGCTTTTTCGTCTTCTGCGTTATTCCAGCGGCTTCAAGAATGGTTTCATGGATTTTCGTCATTCCAAGAATGTCAAGACAATTTGCCGTATTCTTCTTAAGCGTTATATATAATGCCTTTGCCTTGTCCAAATATGGTATTGCTTCCCTGTTTTTGAACAGGGCGATTTCAAGTACGCCCGCACGATAGGCTTCATGCGTGGTAACCAATGATTCCGAACTTGTTACGAAAACGTTGTTCATCTTACCGCCCCTTCTTGAAAAACTGCTCTTTGACGGATTCTGCCACCGCCCTTGCCAATACCGGGGGGACAGCGTTCCCGACCTGGCCGAACTGTGTCATTTCAACGTGTCGCTTGTGGCTATAGGAGTCAAGGCGAACGCCAATGATTTCCCAAGTGACAGGGAATGTCTGAAGACAAGCCAGTTCTCTAACGGTTAGCATTCTGTCGACATATGGATGAATGAAGTCGCGGTAGCCACTTCGGGTCACGGTTGGCGACGGTGCGTCCGGATCAAGTCTGCGGTAAGTGCATCCAAATGTCTTTTGCTTGTCGTTAAGTTTTTCGCCAATGCCTACACTGCGAATCTTCGCAAGCGTGGATGGCGAATGCGCCGTTTGCTCATGATTCTTAATATCCATGTTTCTCAATCCTCTCCCTGATTGTTCCTGAAACCCGAAGGGCCACCTCTGATGGCGGCGTTGCGGGTGGAAGACCACATATTGCATCTCTCACGGTTTTATACGGCTTCAGCCCCTCTTCATTTCCGACTGGTCCAAACTGCTTTTCTGGAAATCTGAAATCGCAGTTCACCCGATTGCCAACGATGAAGACTCTCTCGCGAAACTGCGGAACACCGTAGTCTGCCGCATTTAGAATATGGTAGGTCACTTTGTAACTGTAAGTCGTCCCATTGTAAACAATTGGAATTGCAGCTTCATTTAGTATCGCGTCCAGAGCCTTTCCTCCCTCCCAGTTGGTCAGGCCTTTGACGTTTTCCATTACAAATGCCTTTGGCAAAGCCTCTCGGACAATGCGAATGAATTCCAGAACAAGCCTTCCGCGCGGATCGTTCAACCCCATCCTTTTTCCAGCCAAACTGAAACTCTGGCAAGGCGGCCCCCCAATGACAAGCGCAGCCTCTAGAGGTTCTAGGCCAGCGGCGGAAAGAATTGTGGATGTTGTCATCTGATTGATGTCCCCCTCCAAGATTGGAACATTAGGCATATTCCTTCGAAGTGTTCTACAACAGGCCGGATCAAGTTCAACCATGACAGCCGTTCTAAAGCCAGCCTGCTCAAAGCCTATATCGAGACCGCCGGCGCCGGAAAAAAGGCTTATGACCGGCAATGCTTCCCTTGAAGAGACTTCTCTGCAATGGGATTCCTCACCAGAATAGAGAAAAACAAATTCCAACTGTGTCGAGGCTTCGCATACACAAAGCCGTTCAGGCGGAACTTTTGTGACGATTGTCGGCAGACGTTTCGCGAGGTCAGGGTCACGGCGGTCGGGCGATTCGAGATACTCCTTGAGCTGCTTTGCGATTTTCGGCGAACGCATCGCGAAGTCGCTTACGCGCACGAGCACCGTCTCGGCATCCTCCGGCACGTCGAACTTATGGCAATACAGGAACTCGGTTTTGTAGAGCGCATAGTGCGAGGCGTGGGGTTTCGGCGGTTGCGCCGAGGCATCCCCATGCTTTGCGTTCTTTGCTACTAAAACATCCCCCGGATACCCATAGTCCCTTATCAGTTCCTCCCGTGTCTTGACGCCGACGAATTCCGCCCTGTATCGCCGCCCGTCCCTCGTGCCCTTGAAGAGCCAAAGTTCGGTGACGCGGGCAAGGGAATCCTCTAGCCGCGCAGAACGTGCGGTGTCTTCCTCTGCGCTCTCCGTCTCTCTCCCCCCCCTGCGGCACATCGAGGGCGTTTCGTTCAGGCAGTCCGACATCTCTGGCATGGGCGCATCTCGTTCCGGCGTGAACCCCTTCCCCTTTTCGTGCTTTTCGTTCAAACTGTTCCCTGTTTCCCTTTCTCTGTACCCTGCATCCATGGGATAGTTGTACCACCCGCACCACTTCTCCAGCTGATCGCCCTTGTATGTACCGACGAGGACGATGCGAGGCGTTTTGTCTTTTTTCGTCTTACTGCTCATAGCGCACAATCCAAACAAATCAGCCAAACTCCCAAAAACCACGTAATATTCTGTTTGTTAATGAATCATATCAAAAAACAACCCGCCAGGCGTGTGAAATGCCTCCTGGCAACGGAAAAAGTCCGCGCTCTCCTGCTCCACCTGCTCCATTGGTCAGAAAGCAAACAGAGGACTGCATGGACAGCAACACGACTAAAGATATCACACGGAAGGATGATGTCAAGCTGACAAGTCCAAAAAGATGGGAAAAGTCGGGCAGCAGCATCTTGTGGAATTGTTCAGACTGAACAAATGGCATTCCCAATGCCACAAAAAAAGTTCAGCAACTGCTGAACAGTTATCCGTTGAGGCGTGGAGTAAGTTTCCTGGGGCGAGAATATCCAGTCGAGATTGGTGGCGAGACGAAGAACATAGACATGCTCTTCTACGTTGTGCCACTGCACCGCTATCTGGTCATGGAGGTCAAGACGACGAA
>JAFRLP010000293.1 GCA_017431185.1 Victivallales bacterium
GCTTGCGCCCGCGCCACACAACAGAGAGGGGGGGCGGCGGGGCGCCGCCGCCACAAAAAACGCCGACCACATCGCTATGGTCGGCGTCAAGTCTTTCTCTATCAGCAGGGGTTATTCAACTTTGATGGCCTGGACTGGGCACTCGCCTTCGCAGGCACCGCAGGAGAGGCAGACATCCTCTTTCACCGCGGCCTTGTCCTGAACCTCAATCGCCTGAACGGGGCAGACACCTGCGCAGGCACCGCAGCCAACGCACGTTTCCTGGTCAACTTTTGCAGCCATGATTCACCTCATTGTTCCAAAATGGTGGACTCAACCCGAGCCGCCGAGGGACTCCATCGGAGCCTCTCCTTTCTGCGGTTCGTTTCGTTAAATATAGCCCTGACTGACCTGGTTACAAATCAAAATCCCGAAGGTTAGTCAGGGCAAACTTTATATTAGTCTCCGCTAACCGACTTGGAGGAGTGTCCAAAGAGCCGTTTTCCTGCTAGAATGACCAGAGCGGCGGCCAAGACAAGCAAGATGACGCAGGCAATGACCAAAGGCCAGTTTTGCGCATGTAACTTCTCATTGAGAAGACAGACCAAAGCCCAGACGGAGATGAGCATCATGAAAATCATCGGCAAAAGTGCGAACAGCATGGGGCGCTTGTTGCGAACCAGCCAAAGCGTGACGCAGAGCAGGGTCAGCGCGGCAAGCAATTGGTTGGAGGCCCCGAAGACAGGCCAGATGGTCATGACCTCCCCAGAGAAGCCGAGCGCGGCGGCCAGAACGACAATGGTCAGAGTGGCGCACCAGCGGTTGCCCAGGACTATCCGCCAATTCATGCGCTTTTGCGTGTTGTCAGCAGGGGTGGCAGCGGAGGTCTGTTCCTGGCCTGCCTTTGGCAGCACCATCTCCTGGAGCACAAAGCGCGCCAGGCGGGTGGCGGTGTCCAGGCTGGTCAGGATAAAGGCGGAGATGGCCAGGCTGCAGAAGTTGTAGGCCAGTTCCTGCTTGAGGCCCAGCGCGGTCGCAAAGTTGGACAGTCCCTTGGCGAAGGCCAATTGAGGCGGAATCTTGTCCGCGCCGGTGAGCATCTCGCGGAATTCGGGCATTCCCATGTAGGCGACGCTGATGATGGAGATGATGGCCAGCACCCCTTCCAAAAGCATGCCGCCATACCCGACGGTCAGGATGTTCTGCTCCTTGTCCACCTGCTTCGAGGAGGTGCCCGAGGCCACCAGAGCGTGGAAGCCACTGCACGCGCCGCACGCGATGGTGACAAACAGCAACGGAAAGATGCCGGGGATGGCTTTGCTGCCCTCCGCCACCTCAACGGCTGGCATGACGAGTGTCGGCTGATAGGCCAGAATTCCGCCCACCGCCAGGCCCATCATGGCGTACAGCAGGTAGGAGTTGAGGTAGTCACGGGGCTGAAGCAGAATCCACACGGGGATGACGGAGGCGATGAACGCATAGCAGAGCAAGACGATGATCCAGGCCACGCGCGCCGTCTTGGCGCCGCCCACAAGGGACGCCAGGTCAAATGGGCAGACCGTCCCCAGCCAAATGAAGAAGAAGAGCAGCGGAACGAAGATGAGCGTGCCCTGCACCAGGTTCAGCAGCCTGCGGTTCAGCAGGATGCCGAAGAAGGGGGCCATTGCGATGAAGAGCAGGGATGATGTGGCGACGGCGGGGGTGGCGATGAAGCCATCCGCGACCATCAAGGTGAACACGGTCACGACCAGCATCAGCGTGCCCAGGCAGAATAGCAGGAAGATTTGGCGCCCCGCATAGCCGATTTCCTTTTCAATGACGTATGCGATGGAGCGTCCCTGGTTGCGCAC
>JAFRLP010000294.1 GCA_017431185.1 Victivallales bacterium
CTCGGCGGCGGGGACGCCGCCGCTACGCCGCGTTTCATAGGAGGTGATGGGGTTTTGTTCAACAATATCGTCTCAACTGGAGATTTTGCAAGCAACCGGCCAACAAATTTGTGGTCAAAAGCAGAGGAACAGGATTGCAAAAAGGGGAAAGACAGATTATAGTAAAGTGAAATGGTTTTCATGCAAAATCCTGGAGAACCCAGCAAAACGCTTGCGCAAATGCCGCAACTCTCTGGAATTGGAGAGAGTTTTGCGGGCCAGGATAAACGGTTTTCTCCGGAGGGGCGTATGCCGACAGCGGAGCACAAAAGACATATCCGGGCATATTTCCTGGCTGCGGGCGACATCAGCATTCCCATATTCGAGACGCTGTGGTCATCAACCCGCATCGAACTGGTTGGCACGGGCACGCAGACGAAGAAGGAAGGCGTTGCATCGCCCGATGTTCCTGTGCGCAGCAAAACGACCCCGTTGCTGAAGCACTGCCAAAAGTGCGGCAAGCAAATAGAACGTCTGGCCAACGTGAATGCGGAGGAGTTTCTCGCGCACTTGCGGGAGTTGAAGGTGGATTTGCTGGTGGTCGCCTCCTTTGGCCAATTGCTGAAGCCGCCTCTGCTCGCCTTGCCCCCGTTTGGCTGCCTGAACGTTCACGCCTCCCTGCTCCCCAAGTACCGAGGCGCATCGCCGATTGTGGCGTGCCTGCTCAATGGCGACGCACGAACAGGGGTCTCCTTCATGCAAATGGAGGCGGGGCTCGACACCGGCCCGGTGTATCGCACCTGCGAACTGGATATCCGGAACGACGACACCGCCGAAACACTGGAGCAGCGCCTGGGAGAACTGGCTGCCGAAAACATCGAGCAGGTCATAGAGGACATCGTGGAGGGGGGACTTTCGCCAATCCCGCAGTCCCAGGAGGGAGCCTCCTACGCCAGGAAAATCAAAAAGGAGGATGGTTTTGCAAATTGGCATGAGTCCGCCGGTCTGCTGGCCAACAAGGCACGGGCCTACAACTCCTGGCCAAGCCTGAAGGCCATGCTGCCGACAAAGGCGGGAACCTACCGAAATGTGAAAATCACCGTTGCCAAGGCATTGCCGGAATGTCCCGAAGGAAGCACCCCCGGGGAAATCCTTGCCTACGGCAAAGACGGGATTCTGGTGGCCTGCGGCTCCGGTGCCTTGCGCATCATAAGGATTTTACCCGAGGGCAAATACGAGATGGATGCATCGGCATACCTGTTGGGCACGCCGTTGCCATCAGGACAGCCCTTCATGAAATGATTTCTGTGTGGAGATTGACTTCCGAATGAAACAAATCATCATCAACAGCGAGGAGTTGCAGACCCGCGTGGCTGTGGTCAACAACGGGATTCTGCATGACTTCTTCATGGAGCGAAACGCGCGGGACCGCATGGTCGGCTCCATCTACAAAGCGCGCATCAAAAACCTGGAGCCATCGCTTCAGGCCGCCTTCGTCGATATCGGTTTCGGCAAAAACGCCTTCCTGCACTATTGGGACATGATACCCGCCACCCAGGAGATGTTTGAGGAAGACCTGGCCATCGACGCCGATGACGAGGAGGACATCGTGGAGGACGAGGACGCGCAGCCGATAACCCCCGCCACGCCCAATGCGCGCCCTGTCCAGATACCGCGTCCCCAGGAGCAGCGCCAGAACAGCAATCCCAAACGGGGTCAGGGCGAGGGGCAGCGCAAACAGCCGACGCAGCCGCCCCCCAAGGGCAATGGCTTTTTCGCGCGCCTGTGTCGCCTGTTCTGGCCTTCCGACGATGAGGACGAGCCTGTCCAGCCGCCACAAAAGCAGCGGCCTGTCCAGCAACAGCAGAAAAACGAGCGCCAGCAGGGGCGTGAACGGCGCGGCGGCAATGACAACGGGCAACAGCAGCAACGCCGTCAGCAACAGCAGCGCAAACCGAAGAAGCCGCTGCCGACGGTGGAGGACATTCCCAACCTGTTCAAAGTCGATCAGGAGATTCTGGTTCAGGTCACCAAGGGACCCATTGGAAGCAAGGGTGCGCGCGTGACCACCAACCTGAGCATCCCAGGACGCTATCTGGTGCTGCTGCCGACCTCCTCGCATTTTGGTGTGTCCAAACGGGTGGAGGAACGCTCCGAACATGTCCGCCTGAGCAAAATGATACGTGAACTCAAGGTTCCGCAGGGCATGGGACTGATTTGCCGCACTGTCGGCGCGGGCTGTAAGCAGGAGCATTTCCAGCGCGACCTGGACTTGCTGCTGGAGTACTGGAACAAGGCGGCAGTGGAGAACAAGAAGCACGCCCCTGTCTGCGTCTATCAGGAACCCGACCTGGCGGAGCGCGCATTGCGCGACTGCCTGACTGGCGATGTGGATGAGGTGGTCACCGACTCCGAGGCGGTCTATAACCGAGCCAACGAGCTGATTTCCCGCTATAACCTGCAGGGCGAGGTCAAGGTGCGCCTCTACCAGAGCCCCACCCCCATCTTCAACAAGTTCGGCCTCCAGACTCAACTGGAGGGGCTGTTCAACCGCAAGGTGAGCCTGCCCAGCGGCGGCTATATCTGCATCGATGAAACGGAGGCCCTCATCGCCATTGACGTGAACACTGGCAAGAACCGTGCGGGCAAAGACCAGCCGGAGACAATCCTGGCCACCAATCTGGAGGCGGTGCAGGAGATAGCCCGGCAGCTGCGGCTGCGCAACGTCGGCGGCCTGGTCGTCCTGGACTTGATTGACATGCGCCAGAAGAAAGACCAGATGACCGTCTATAAGGCCCTCAAGGAACTGATGAACGAAGACCATGCCAAGACCAAGGTCTATCCCATCTCTCCGCTGGGTCTGCTGGAAATGACCAGGCAACGCGAAAACGAGAGCATTGAGAGCGCCATCTTCGAGAACTGCCCCTATTGCAAGGGGCGTGGGCTGGTCAAGTCCGCCACCACCATGAGCGTGGACATCCAGCGCCGTGTCAACGAGGTGCTGGCCAAACGCAAACTGACTGGTGTCATCGTCCGTGTCCATCCCCGCGTTCACGAGCGCCTGAAGAGGGAAGACCGCAAGTTGTTTGACGACATCTCCGCCCAGAACAACGCCACCGTCACGTTTGAGCCGGATCCCATGATGCACGTCGAGGACTTCGTGCTGCTGGACGCCAGGTCCGGTCAAAAGGTCTGAACGGCAGTCTCCTCTCGAATTCTCCCCCCTCTTTCATTACAAATCAAGAGGCTGGCTCATGCACGAATTCTGCCGCAGGCCGTCTCCAGGGCCTGGAGTGCCAGGGGGACGGTCAGTTGTGAGGGGACGCAATGGGTGGAGTCCAGGCGGTCGCGGAAACTCATTTCGGGGGCGAAGAAGGTGCCCCTGGCCTGGTGCAGCGCCAGATGACCGCAAAGAATGCGGATGAACTCACGGTAGTCCCCGTAGTGCGCCAGGCCGACGAGGAGGTTGCTGACGGGCCAGTTGTCCAGGCAGGCTGCGTAGGGCGGGTAATCGCGGAAAATGCGGAAGGCGGTGGCGCCGTGGAAATCCCCGCCGTGCCTGC
>JAFRLP010000295.1 GCA_017431185.1 Victivallales bacterium
GCATCCGCGACGGACGAAAATATCACAAAGGCTTTTTCCCCTTGGCAAAACGGGGAAACACAGCCTTTCTATAATGTAATTGTTTTTATATCAGCAGATTGCAGGAGAGTGGCGGTCGCTGTCGAAGTCAGGAAGTCTGAACATCGCAACCGACTATTTCCTGGCGTATGACCAGGAGTTCCTCTATCTGGCGGTGCAGGTTGTTGACCCGATTCACCTTCCGAAGACGAAAAAAGGCTATTTCTGGGCAGGGGACAGCATCCAGTGGGTGCTGTCCACGTTTGACGCCCCGCCCAAGGAGGTGCGGCCAGGCACAATGGACGCGAAAGAATACACCAGCACCCTGAATTACGGACTAGCGGAAACCCCCGACGGTCCCCAATGCCACAGATTCCTGGGGCCAGCCCCTGGATTCCGTCCCTTTGACTGCAATGTCACCCGCAAGAACGGAATCACTCTCTATGAGGTGGCACTCCCCTGGAGCGAACTGAAGGCCACGCCAGCGGAAAACACCATCCGCTTCAGCCTGGTGGTGTTTGACAAAAACACGGAAAAGCAGCCAGGCGCACCCTATTGCCTGGCGCTTACACAAGGCGTCGCCAGAGGACAGGACGCAGGAGAATACCGTCTGCTGGTCTTCGAATAATCCGCTGTTGGAGGTCATTGGAACAAAAACGGCACTCCGCAGCCTTGCAAGACCTGCCTACAGCCAGGCTGGCGAATGCGATTTCGCCACTGCCCCTTTGCCATCGGCGACGGCGGGGAAGCCGTCGCTACACCCTAACGCATGGCGCAAAGTTCGGCAATCTGCTCAGGGGAGAAATTCTGCTGAACGAGAAACTCCTGAAGCATGCCATCTGGCAAAGCCCTTTCACGCATAAAGCAAACCAAGTTCCTGGCCATCCTCTCGCCACCCTTCTTTTCTCCCTTTGCCATTCCCTCTTCCATTCCCTTTGCCATTCCCTCTTCCATTCCCTTTGCCATTCCCTCTTCCATTCCCTTTGCCATTCCCTCTTCCATTCCCTTTGCCATTCCCTCTTCCATTCCCCTCTTTTCACCCTGCATCTCGCTCTCCTTCTTCATGTCCTCAATTGCCTTGCACATGTTGACCGTCTCCTTTTTGTTGTCCACCTGATACTGACTACCCACCATGTCCAGCAGCCCCTGCGCGAAGTTGCGGGGCAGACTTTGGTATTCCGAATGCTCCTTCAGCAACTCCTCCATTCGTCCCCTGTCATTGGATGCGCATACATACTGTAATGCCATTTTCAGAAATTTCTCCATGCCATCTATGATTTTAGGAGGAATTTCCGACGGGATGAGCAGTGGGCACTCCAGGCGCGGCTCGAAGGGGAGGAGTTCGGGGAACGGGGACGGCTCCAGCAGGTCGGCGAACTGACGCGGCACGTCCCAAACATCCGTCCCCCAGTAGATGACCACCGTGACCATTCGGTGGAATCGATAGTCCCTGGGCACTTTGCTGAGGAACTCCACCCTGTCCCACGTCTTTTCTGTATTGTGAAATTTCCAGTGTGCCTTGCGCACCTGGTGGTTATAGGACATGCCCTGCATCTCCATCACGCGCCAGGGCATGAGGACATGCGGGTTCAACTGGTTTTCGATGCTCAGCAGAAAATGACGGTCTGGCCTCGTGTCATCCCATTGGATGCGCCTGACCACATCGCAGATTCGCTCCCTTGACCTCCATTTCCCGTCGCCCTGTCTATTCAGGGTGATTTCACGCTCTGAAGCGGGATGTACCATGGATGGGTCTATCAGTCTGCGACCACCCCCGAACACGGCATTGAACACATCGGCGACCGCCTCGTCGCTTTCGAACAGAATTTTTGTCAGCGCATCAACGTTTGGCATTTCATTCTCCTGGTTGCACATATTTCTCCACTGGCTAGGTAGCCACTCATCAATATAGCATGGGATATAATAAAGTCAAGGCTGTAAATCAATTTTTTATACTTTCCTTTCAAATGAAACAAAAATGCTATATATTGATAAAAAATTGGTTACCAATCCAATAAAGTGCAAATTATGAAAAACTTTCTGCGCATCCAATTTCAGGAGTTTCTCGTTCAGCAGAATTTCTCCGCTGAGCAGATTGCCAAATTTTGCGCCACACATTAAGGTGTACCCATCGGAGACCGTGCATTGTCAATGTACACTTGTGCGTAATCCGTATTTTCCTGCGTGCCCTGTTGCAATTATGTTTTTTGGGAGTACCTTAATGCAAAACAGAGGATAGAGAAGCCCAAGGCGAGGTTATGCGAAGATGAGTGAAATGCGTCCCATCCTGTATGGCGTGTCGGACTACGCCGAGATGCGCAGGTCGAATGCCTGGTACGTTGACCATACGCGACGTATCTGTGACCTGGAGCGGATTCGGTTCGCGATGTTCCTGCGTCCAAGGCGGTTCGGCAAGTCGCTGCTGGTCTCCACCTTGCAGGCGTACTACGACATCAACTACGCCGACCGTTTCGGGGAACTGTTCGCGGGCACCGACATCGGCAAGTCAACGGCAATCTCCATCTGTTTGAGGATGTCATAAACCGTGGAACTGCCCAAGACGTCCTTCTTAAGAACTCCTTTCAGGCGGCCTTGCTCACAAAGACTGACAATTTTCTGTCATTGCTGTACTACTTTGGCATCTTGACGATTGTCAGTGAGGAGGCGGGAAGCGTGACCATGGCTTTCCCGAACC